>DATHNH010000142.1:0-11289 GCA_035486255.1 Solirubrobacteraceae bacterium
GCCCATGGGGTTCTACCTGACTCCGCGCATGACCGTATGCGTGACCACTCCCGACGGCCATCCAGAGGGAAGCGTGACGCAGGCTTCGAGTCGGCCGTTCGTGTTCTCGTTGGCGCCGGGCACGTACCTGGTGCACTTGGAACTAATCCCGCCCGTACTCAATCCGGCACACGTTTGTGCTCTCCTCCCGAAGGTCAGAGCCAGGACCGGGCACCCCACTGTGGTCAAAGGAGGATGCAGCTTGCCATAGGTCGGCTGGCCACGAGTCGGCGAGCCACGCTCGTCCGACTCCTGGACGGACTGGGCACGCGCCGTCCAGGGTTCTGCCAACTGGCCTTCTGTCAAGATTGCGAAGGCCTGGGGGAGCCTGGGCTGCTCAGCACATCCCTCGGCGGTAATCTCGATGGTCGCGTGATCGCCCATGTGTGAGCTACAGCACAGTTACGGCGGTTGAAGGAAGAAGGTTTGGTACCTAAACTTTCGGTACCAAATGTCTTCGCGTCAGACAATCGAGCAGCGGGATCCCTCTGCCTCCGCTCACATCGAGCGCCACGTATGGGTCGTTTGCGGCGTCGTGATCCTCGGGATGATCATGTCGATCCTCGACACGACGATCGTCAACGTCGCCCTGCACACGCTCTCTCACGATCTGCACAGTCCGCTTTCGCAGGTCCAATGGGTGATAACCGGCTACCTGCTCTCGCTGGCGGCCGTGATTCCCGTCACAGGCTGGGCGGCTCGTCGTTTCGGCGCCAAGCAGGTCTATATGACGTCCTTGGTGCTCTTCACCGCCGGCTCCGCCCTCTGCGGGTTCGCCAACTCGACGACCTCCTTGGTCGTGTTCCGTGTGTTGCAGGGCGCCGGCGGCGGCATGATCATGCCGGTCGCGATGATGATCATGGCCCAGGTAGCCGGACCGCAGCGCATGGGCCGAGTCATGGGCTACGTCTCGATGCCGGCCATGATCGCACCGATTCTCGGCCCGGTTGTCGGCGGGCTGATCCTCGAGAACCTGCACTGGTCCTGGATCTTCTTCGTCAACGTCCCGATCGGCTTGATCGCCTTCGTCTTGGGTTGGCGGATGCTGCCCCACACCGACTCCGGCGAGGCCGGCAACCTGGACGTCCTGGGCCTCGCGATCCTCCCGGCGGGCTTCGCGGCCTTCATCTACGGGATCAGCGAGCTCGGTTCGGGTTCCGCGCTGGGCTCGGGTAAAGTCATCGTGCCGTGCATCGTTGGAGTCGTATTGACCGTTTTGTTCTGTTTTCATGCTCTGCGCGTCGAGCACCCTCTCTTGGACATCCGCATGTATGCAAACCGCGTCTTCGCCGGTGCCGCGTTCACCAACTTCGGCCTCGGTGCAGCGCTGTTTGGCGCGATGATCCTCGTGCCGCTCTACTACCAGGAAGTGCGCGGGCAGAGCGTCATCAACACGGGCCTGCTGACGGGCCCCCAGGGAATCGGCGCGCTGATCGCGATGCCGCTGGCCAGCCGTCTCACCCAGCGCTTCGGCGGCGGGCGCGTAGCGATGTGCGGCGTATCGCTGCTTTGCATCAGCACGGTGCCATTCACATTCATCGGCGCCAACACCTCGATCGTGGCCATCTCGCTGGTACTGGTGGTGCGGGGCCTGAGCATCGGTCTGTGCTTCATGCCGGCGATGAGCGCCGCCTTCTCGGCGATGCGCCCCGAGCAGATCTCAGACGCCACCCCACAAATCAACGCGCTGCAGCGCACCGGCGGCGCGATCGGGACCGCGGTGCTCGCCGTCGTCCTGCAGCGCGCCGGCGCGCACGCGCACACTCCCGAGGAGCTCGCGGGCGCCTTCGACACCGCTTACTGGTGGGCCCTGGGGATCGCTGCCTTGTCGCTGATCCCGTGCCTGATGTTGCTGCGCGCCGAGCGTCCACAGGAAGAGGCTGAGCCAGTCGCGGTTCGTCAAGAGGCGCTCGCCGACGCGGTTGGGGTCTGAGCGGGCCTCGAGCTATGCCTCGCACAATCGAGCCCTCCTCCACCACGTCGGCCTCTTCGGCGCGGAGCGCCGGCGCGGGCAAGGGGATTGCCGAGGTGCCCGACCGCAAGGCCGAGCTGGTCGAGCTCGGCAAGGCCTTCCGACATGTCTTTCGGGCGTTGGGTCGGATGCGCGGACGCGACACGCATCTGATCGGCTCAGAGGTCAGCCACGCACAGATGGAACTGTTGATCGAGCTGAGCGAGCGGGGACCGCTCTCGGCGAGAGACCTGGCCGCGGCAGCGCAGCTCATGCCCGCCACGGTCACACAGATGCTCGATCATCTGGCCGAGTCAGGTCATGTGCAGCGTACCCGCACGGCAAACGACCGCCGAGTCGTCGTCACGTGTCTTACCCCTCAAGGAGAGAGCAAGGTGCAGAGTAAGCGGGCGATCTGGCAGGCACGTTGGGAGCAGGCGCTTGCCGACGTGGACGTCGAGGATCTGCGCGTCGCCACGCGGGTCCTTGAGCGCTTGGGGACGGTCTTCGCGGACACGCCCCCCGGGGCCGAGTGCGAGGACTCCGGTAGTCCTGGCACCCAGTAGTCATGCGTCGAGCCGTGGCTTACTGATGGCCGATTCCCTCTGCTATAGTCGCCGTCTGCGGGCGAGACGGAGGCTTTCAGCTGAGCACGTCCGAGCCGCACAAAACGCAAGCATGGAGACCTTGAGCAAATAGAGAAGCGACCCGCCCGACGACCGGCAGCGCATGGGCCCGAGGGGCCCATTTTTTTGCCCTGAGCCGCCGTCAGTCCGTCAGTGTCGGAGGCTCAGCCTTCCAGGCGCAAATCCGTACAGCACCAGCTCCCACGATACTCGCCCAGTCACAGAGCTCCCGACACCGAACGCCACCAGAGAACAGAACAAAATGCCCCGCAAGTTTCCTCTAGAGAAGACCCGCAACATCGGGATCATGGCCCACATCGACGCGGGCAAGACCACGACGACCGAGCGCATCCTCTACTACACGGGACGCACGTACAAGATCGGCGAGGTCCACGAGGGCGCCGCGGTGATGGACTGGATGGAACAGGAGCAGGAGCGCGGCATCACGATCACCTCTGCGGCCACCACGGCCGAGTGGGACGATCATCGGATCAACATCATCGACACCCCGGGCCACGTCGACTTCACCGTCGAGGTTGAGCGCTCCCTGCGCGTGCTCGACGGGGCGATCGCGCTGTTCGACTCGGTTGCCGGCGTTGAGCCCCAGTCCGAGACGGTCTGGCGCCAGGCCGACAAGTATCACGTGCCACGCATCGCCTACATCAACAAGATGGATCGCACCGGCGCCGACTTCGAGCAGGGTGTGCAGACGATGATCGACCGGCTCGGTGCGCACCCTGTTCCGATCCAGTTGCCGATTGGTGCCGAGGGCGATTTCGCAGGTGTCGTCGATCTCGTCAAGATGAAGGCGATCGTCTACAAAGACGAGCTCGGCACCGAGCAGGAAGTCGTCGAGATCCCTGAGGCGCTGCTGGAAGCGTCCGAGGCTGCTCGCGAGCACCTCCTAGAGGAGGTCTCCCACTATGACGACGCGCTGCTGGAGCTGATCCTCGAGGAGGCCGAGGTACCTGAGGACGTCCTCAAGCAGGCGATCCGCAAGGCCACGCTCTCGACGAAGCTCACTCCCGTCTTGTGCGGCTCCTCTTTCAAGAACAAGGGCGTGCAGCCACTGTTGGACGCGGTTGTCGACTATCTCCCTTCACCGCTCGATGTGCCGGCGGTCGTCGGCCTGGAACCCGTCAAGGGTGACGGCGAGGAGCCACAAGTCGAGCGTCATGCCGACGACTCCGAGCCCTTTACGGCGCTCGCGTTCAAGATCATGGCCGACCCCTACGTCGGCAAGTTGACCTACTTCCGCGTCTACTCCGGCAAACTGGAGGCAGGCTCGCGCGTGCTCAACGTCAACGGTGGGCGCTCGGAGCGCATCGGCCGCATCCTGATGATGCATGCCAATGAGCGCGAGGAGGTCTCCGAGGTCTACGCAGGGGATATCGCCGCCGCGGTGGGCATCAAGCAGGTCGTCACCGGCGATACGCTCGCCGCCCCCGACGCACCGATCAAGCTCGAGAACATCATCTTCCCCGAGCCCGTCATCAAGGTGGCCGTCGAGCCCAAGACGAAGATCGACCAGGAGAAGATGTCGGTCGCGCTGGGTCGTTTGGCCGAGGAGGACCCCACCTTCCAGGTGCGCAGCAACGAGGAGACCGGCCAGACCGAGATTTCCGGCATGGGCGAGCTGCACCTCGAAGTGCTGGTCGACCGCATGAAGCGTGAGTTCGGCGTCGAGGCGAACGTTGGCCGCCCCCAGGTCTCCTACCGCGAGACCATCCGTGGCACGGTCGAGAAGATCGAAGGCAAGTTCGTGCGCCAAACCGGAGGCTCGGGCCAGTTCGGCGTTGTGTACATCGACATGGAGCCCGCGCCCGGTGAGGGCTTTGACTTCGTCAACAAGATCAAGGGTGGCGCCATACCTTCGGAATACATTCCCGCCGTCGAGAAGGGTGTCGAGGAGGCGCTCGAGAACGGCGTGAAGGCCGGCTATCCGATGGTGGACGTGCGTGTCACGCTGGTCGACGGCAAGTACCACGACGTCGACTCCTCGGAGATCGCCTTCAAGGTGGCCGGCTCGATCGCCTGCAAGGAGGCCGCCAAGCGCGCAAAGCCCGTGCTGCTGGAGCCGGTGTTCGTGGTCGAGGTCGTTACACCAGAGGATTTCATGGGCGAGGTGATGGGCGACCTGTCGCGCCGTCGCGGGCAGCTGCAGGGCTCCGAGCAGCGCGGCAACGCGCTCGCCATCCACGCGCGCGTCCCGCTCTCGGAGATGTTCGGGTACGTCAACGACCTGCGCTCCAACACCCAGGGCAGGGCCAACTACACGATGCAGTTCGAGGGGTACGAGGAGGTGCCTCCGAACATCGCGGAGAAGATCATCGAGCAGCGAACCGGAGAGCCCGTCCCAGCCTGAGATGACCGTGAGCCTGCGCCATACTGCGTCCTCGGTCGCTCGCGTGCGTTCGCACGCCACGCGGGCCGGGCGGGATCTTCATCCTTGTCTGGCTTGACTCACGATCCTCTCAGGAGCAAGTCGTATCGAAGCGATCGCAGTAAATAGTCAGAAGATTCATAGGCAGAAGTCAAGAAAGTCCCCTTTCAGATAGATTTCCCAGGTTCGCCCTACCAGCGGCGAACATCCAAGTCGATTACAGGAGCGAACACAAAGTGGCGAAGGAGAAGTTCGAGCGCGACAAGCCGCACGTCAACGTCGGGACCATCGGTCACATCGACCATGGCAAGACGACGCTGACCGCTGCCATCACGACCGTGCTGGCGGAGAAGATGGGCGGCGAAGCCCGAAGCTTCGAGGAGATCGACAACGCTCCGGAGGAGAAGGAGCGCGGGATCACCATCGCCACATCGCACGTCGAGTACCAGACCGAGAACCGCCATTACGCGCACGTCGACTGCCCCGGGCACGCCGACTACGTCAAGAACATGATCACCGGCGCCGCCCAGATGGATGGGGCGATCCTCGTGGTCTCCGCGGCCGATGGCCCGATGCCCCAGACGCGCGAGCACATTCTGCTTGCCCGCCAGGTGGGTGTTCCTTACATCGTCGTGTTCCTCAACAAGGCCGACATGGTCGACGACGAGGAGCTGATGGAACTGGTCGAGGTCGAGGTGCGCGAGCTCCTCTCCGAGTACGACTTCCCCGGCGATGACATTCCGTTCATCATCGGCTCCGCCTTGAAGGCGCTGGAAGGTGACGAGGCATACAAGGACAAGATCGTCGAGCTGGCGGCGGCGCTCGACAGCTACATCCCCCAGCCGGTGCGCGAGCTCGACAAGCCGTTCCTGATGCCCGTCGAGGACGTCTTCACGATCACGGGCCGCGGCACGGTCGCCACGGGCCGCGTGGAGCAGGGAATCGTCAACACCGGCGACACGGTCGAGATCGTGGGCGTCCACGACACCACGACCACTGTCGTGACCGGTGTAGAGATGTTCCGCAAGATCCTCGACCAGGGCCAGGCCGGCGACAACGTCGGTTGCCTGCTCCGTGGTACCAAGCGCGAGGAGATCGAGCGCGGTCAGGTGCTGTGCAAGCCAGGCTCGATTACGCCGCACACCAAGTTCAAAGCTGAGGTCTACATCCTCAAGAAGGAGGAGGGTGGTCGTCACACTCCGTTCTTCACGGGTTACCGGCCGCAGTTCTATTTCCGTACCACCGACGTAACCGGCGTAGCAAAGCTGCCCGAGGGCGTCGAGATGGTCATGCCCGGCGACAACGTCCAGATGGAGATCGAGCTGATCCAGCCGATCGCCATGGACCAGGGCCTGCGCTTCGCCATCCGAGAGGGTGGGCGCACCGTCGGCTCGGGCGTGGTCACCGAGGTCATCGAGTAGTACCAGAGGGCGCCTCGCGTCTGCGGGGCGCCTCTTCATTGACAGTCAGATACGACGAATTGAGCTCCGCCGTAGGGGCGAGGAAAGGGTGAATTTCCGCACGGGGATTCTCTTTCTCTCTCGCTCTGGTTGCGGGGGAGTGAAGTGGGCGTAGCGCCCAAGGCAAAGAGCCGACACAAACGACGAAAGAAACAGCTGAGAACCGAGATGGCAGCCGTAACCCAAAACAAGATCCGCATCCGACTGAAGGCGTATGACACGTCCGCGATCGAGTCGGCTGCAAAGGAGATCGTCGAGACGGCCACTCGCACCGGCGCCACAGTCTCCGGTCCGGTTCCGCTGCCGACCGAGAAGAACGTCTACTGCGTAATCCGCTCGCCCTTCAAGGACAAGGACTCGCGCGAGCACTTCGAGATTCGTACGCACAAGCGGCTGATCGACATCCATCAGCCGAGTCCCAAGACCGTTGACTCATTGCAACGCCTGGACAATCTTCCGGCGGGCGTTGACATCGAGATTCGCCTGGCAACTTAGGTTCATATGCCAGCGATCCTCGCAAAGAAGCTAGGGATGACTCAGGTCTTCCAAGACGACGGTAGCGTCGCCCGCGTCACCGTGCTCGAAGCCGGTCCCTGTCCGGTCACCGCGGTGCGGACCGTCGAGCGCGACGGCTACGAGGCCGTGCAGTTGGCTTTTGGGCAGACAAAGGAGAAGCATCTCTCAAAGCCCGAGCTTGGGCATCTGAAGAAGGCCGATGCCGCTCCGATGCGCCACCTTGTCGAGTTCCGCGACGAGGGGAGAGATCTACAACTCGGCCAATCCGTCACGGTCGAGTCTTTCGCGGCCGGAGGGCGCGTCAGGATCGCGGGCGTCTCCAAGGGCAAGGGCTTCCAAGGCACGATCAAACGCCACAATTTCAAAAGCGGCCCCAAATCTCACGGCTCCCACAACGTGCGTGCGCCGGGGTCGATCGGTGGATCCGCCGATCCGGCACGAGTCTTCAAGGGAATACGCGGACCTGGCCAGATGGGCAACAAGCGCGTCACCCAGCCCGGCCTGGAGGTCGTGGCTGTGGATCCCGAGAGAAATCTGCTGCTCGTCCGTGGATCGGTTCCCGGTCCTCGCGGCGGATTCGTGGAGGTGCGCGGCGATGCCTGATGCACCGGTGCTGAGCCCGACCGGCGGCGCGGGCGCGTCCAAGAAGGTGAAGCTCGAGGAGTCCGCCTTCGGCGTTGGCTTCCACGGACCGCTCGTGCACCAGAGCGTGCGTGCCGAGCAGGCCGCGCGTCGGCGCGGAACGGCCGCCACCAAGACCCGTGGGAATGTTTCCGGCGGTGGCGCCAAGCCCTGGCGACAGAAGGGAACGGGTCGCGCGCGAGCGGGTTCGAGTCGCTCCCCACTGTGGACCGGCGGTGGTGTCGTTTTCGGCCCGCAGCCGCGCTCCTATACCTTCAAGGTCAACCGCAAGGAGCAGCGCGCCGCTCTGCGCAGTGGTCTCTCGCTACATGCCGATCGTGGATCGTTGGCGATTCTCGACGCGGCGGCGTTCAAGGCTCCCAAGACCAGCGATGCGTTTGACTTGCTCGAGGACTGGAATCAGCCACAGCCAACACTGGTCGTATTGGTCGCGGATGAGTCTGCCGCCGCGCTGTCGTTTCGAAACCTCGCCCGAGTGGCAGTACTCCAGCCCGAGAGCGTCGGCGTAGCTGATCTACTCGGCGCGGCCTCGCTGCTCATCTCCGAGGCTGCGCTGGAGGAGATCACCGCCCGCGCGGCCGCGCCCAAGAGGGAGAAGGTTTGATGGAGCCTTCTCAGGTCATCATCAAGCCGGTGCTATCCGAGAAGAGCTATGTGCTCTCCGCGGCCGGCAAGTACACCTTCCGCGTTCACCCCGATGCACATCGCACTCAGATTCGTCAGGCCGTGGAATCGCTGTTCGACGTTCACGTGGTCGAGGTGCGCACACTCAGCGTCAAGTCCAAGCCCAAGCGTCGCGGCATTAGTCGCGGGCGCACGCGCGCTTGGAAGAAGGCGATCGTCGCGGTGCGCGCCGGCGAGAGCATCCCGATCTTCCAGGGCCTCGAGGGCCTCCAGGACTAGGAAGCCCGTATGGCAATTCGCAAGCCCAAGCCCACAAGTCCGGGAAGACGCTTCGCGTCGTACTCTGACTTCGCCGAGGTCACCAAGACCGAGCCGGAGCGCACGCTCGTCGAGGGCTTGAAGAAGAGCGGCGGACGCAATGCGCACGGACGCAAGACTGCTCGCCATCGCGGTGGCGGTGCGAAGCGGCTGTATAGGCGCATCGACTTCAAGCGTCGCAAGGACGGCATCTCTGCGAAGGTCGCCGCAATCGAGTACGACCCCAATCGCTCTTCCTACATTGCTCTGCTTCACTACCTCGACGGTGAGAAGCGCTACATCCTTGCTCCGCAGCGACTGACGGTGGGGATGACGGTCTCTTCAGGCGACGAGGCCGAGATCGCGGTGGGCAACTGCATGGAGCTTGCACGCATGCCCGTGGGCACGGTGATCCATAACGTCGAGTTGCAGCCCGGTCGTGGCGGTCAGATGGCGCGCTCGGCCGGGGCTTCGATCCAGCTGATGGCCAAGGACGGCGATATGGCTACTCTGCGCCTGCCGTCCGGGGAGATGCGCATGGTGCGCGCCGAGTGCCGCGCCACGGTCGGCACGATCGGCAACGCCGAGCACCAGAATGTCAAGGTGGGCAAGGCGGGCCGTAAGCGCCACATGGGAGTGCGCCCCCAGACGCGCGGCGTCGCGATGAACCCGGTCGATCATCCACACGGCGGCGGCGAGGGCTCGACGACCGCGGGTCGTCACCCGGTCACGCCTTGGGGTGTGCCTACCTTGGGCTATCGCACACGCAAGAAGAACAAGGCTTCTGACAAGTACATCGTGCGCGGCCGTCGCCGCGGGAAGGGCAAGCAACGATGAGTCGTTCCAGCAAGAAGGGCCCTTGGGTGGAAGAGCGTCTGATGGCTCGCATCGAAGCAATGAACGCGGCCAACACGAAGAAGATGCTCAGGACCTGGTCGCGTACCTCGACGATCTTTCCCGAGATGGTGGGACATACCCTTGCGGTGCACGACGGCAAGAAGCATGTGCCTGTCTTCATCAGCGAGTCGATGGTCGGTCACAAGCTCGGCGAGTTCGCTCCCACCCGTATGTTCCGAGGTCACGCAGGCTCCGGGAAGGTGAGATGAGCCCCGAGAAGCCCATCGACGAGCAGCCGCCCGAGGGCGACGCGCAGACCAAGTCTGCCGCCGAGAAGAAGCTGCCTGCGGCCGAGAAGACAGCCGCCGAGAAGTCGGCCGATACAGCGAAGAAGCCGGTCGCGAAGAAGGCTGCGGACATCGAGGCAGACACGGCTTCTGAGGAGTCGCCACGCGCGGCGAAGACGACTGCCAAGAAGGCGCAGGCGCCTGCCAAGGCTGCCGAGAGCGAGGAGTCAGCCGCGGCTGAGAAGCCGGCAGCCAAGCAGTCAGCGGAGAAGAAGCCCGCGGAGAAGAAGCCCGCGGAGAAGAAGCCCACGGAGAAGCAGCCTGCCGCCGAGAAGGTTGGGAAGAAGTCATCGAAGGCCGAGGCGTCCGCGGTCGCAAAGACTGAGAAGACGCCGGCGAAGGCCGAGAAGCCGGCAACCACCGCCGCCCGTGAGTCTCGAGCTGATTCTTCGGCCTCGCAGCGCAAGGTCGTGCGGGCCCAGGCCCGCTATGTGCGCACCTCTGCTCGCAAGGCGCGCATGGTGTGCGGACATCTACGAGGCAAGTCCGTTCCCGAGGCACGCGCTATCCTCGCCTTTACCCCTCGTGAGGTGGCCCGCGACTGGAGCAAGCTGTTGGAGTCGGCTGTGGCCAACGCCGAGAACAACCACGAGCTGATCGAGGACGATCTGCTCGTTCGTGAGGCGTATGCCGACGAGGGGCCGACGATCAAGCGCTTCCGACCGCGGGCTCAGGGTCGGGCTTCGCCGATTCGCAAGCGCACGAGCCATCTGACGATCACGCTGACACCCAAGCCGTAGGCGCGGAGACAGGACTTCAAAGAGACATGGGTCAAAAGGTTCATCCAGAGGCAATGCGCGTGGGCTACATCCACGACTGGAAGTCCAACTGGTTCAACGAGCGAAACTTCGCCGAGTACCTTGCCGAGGACATCAAGATCCGCGAGCACATCGTGAGCAAGCTCGCCCACGCTGGGCTGTCTGACATCACGATTCGCAAGGACTCGAACGATCTCGAGGTCAACATCCACACTGCTCGTCCCGGCATCGTGATCGGCAAGTCCGGTGCTGAAGTGGACGCTCTGCGGCGCGACCTGCACCGTATGACCCAGAAGCAGATCAAGGTCAACATCCTCGAGATCAAGCGCCCCGAGCTCGACGCCAAGCTCGTCGCTCAGTCGATCGCCGAGCAGCTGCAGAACCGCGTCGCTTTCCGTCGCGCCATGAAGCGCGCGCTCACGAGCGCTATGCGCTCCGGTGCCAAGGGCGTCAAGGTTCAGGTATCCGGACGACTGGGTGGTGCGGAGATGGCACGCACGGAGAGCTATTCCGACGGACGCGTGCCGCTGCACACGATGCGGGCCGATATCGACTATGGCTTCTACGAGGCACGAACCACCTTTGGGCGGATCGGCGTGAAGTGCTGGGTGAACAAGGGCGAGATCATGCCCGAGGGCTACACCGGCGCCGACTTGACCGACATGAGCGCACCGGCCCCGCCGAGCGGTGATCGCGATGGTCGCGGTGGCCGTGACGGCCGTGACGGCCGCGGCAGGGGCCGTGGTGGTCCGGGTGGCGGTGGCCGTGGTGGTCCCGGTGGCGGTCGTGGCCCTGGTGGTCCCGGTGGC
>DATHNH010000143.1:0-12884 GCA_035486255.1 Solirubrobacteraceae bacterium
GCGGTGGTAGAGATCGCTGGCCTGATGCCGGCCAACGCGAGTCCGCTTACGGCGATCGACGCAGCCGCCCTCGTGGTGCGCGACACCCCGCGGCTGACCGAAGCCGTTCACGACCTCCTCATCGATGCCGATCGGCGCCGAGCTCTGCGAGACAGCATTGTGAGACTGGTGGTTCACAACGACGAGGTGCTGGGGCGATGGGCCGCCGTGATGCTCAATACCGACGCCTACGCGGAGGTGGTGGACCGTCACGTGGAGCTCGCCGGAAGCCTCGCCTGGCTAGGGAGCCTGCTTGATCAGTCCGAGCCAGGCGATGGGGACCAGCTGCGCCGGCACAGAGCTCGTAGCAATCCTGCTGTCCAGATCACGGGTGACATGGACGATGACCGCCTCGCCCAGCGGCTCGTCGCGATCACCCAGCTCGCCGAGCGGCTGGACAGGGGAACGCTCGACCTCGCCGTGAAGATCGTTTCGGTCGCATGGTGGGAAGCACGTCTCGGCACGACCGCGCACGTAGGCGATGACATTCCCGAAGCGGACGGTCGCGGACCGCTCAGTCCCGCACAGGGTCCTGTGTAACGCGATCCGGCGAGATGTTCGGGCGGATTCGCGCAACCCAAGGCATTTCAGAAATGCCAGGTGTCAGGTGTGGCGAGGCAGCACGCGAGCACGCCCGTCTGTTGTCACTACATGGGATGTCATGCCGCCCCCTCCAGAAGCCCCTCGATGGCTGTGTCGAACGATGTCGGATCGCCCGGCGAGAGCCGGCTCATTGCGTCCCCGCTCGCACCGATCAGAAACGACGGGGTTCCGGTGAGTCCGGAGCTCTCCGCCGTCCGCGCGTCGCCGGCGAGCTCGTTGGCGAGCTCCGGATCGCGTCGGTCGCTGGCCCAGCGCACGACGTCCAGGCCCGCGACCTGGCTCGCAATGCCTTGGAGGTATGCGTCGGTGACGTAGCCCGAGTTCTCCTCTCCCTGCTCTGCATAGAAGGTCTCGATGAAGTGCCAGGCCCGCTCCTGCCTGCCTGCCGCCAGCGCCGCGACCTGCTGAGCCATGAAGATCTCGGGCTTGTGTGTCGCTGTCCGTAGAGAGTGGGACTCGATTCGCAACTTACCGGCACGTACCCACCGCTTGATGATCTGCGGCAGTACCTCGAGCGAGAAATCCCGGCAGTAAGGGCATTGCAGGTCGGCGAAGTACGCAAGCGTGACCGGGGCCGCCGGTGAACCCAGCGCGTTTAGGCTCTGCGGGATGCCCGCGAGGAGGGCCGTGATTTCGTTGTTGTCGTTCACGGAGCTCATACGGCGGAACCTAGCATCGCGCGTTGTTCCCTGTGGCTTGCCGGTCCGTTCGCTTCGTCTACGGCGAATGGCTGCCCGCCAAGACCACAGGCGCGACGCCACCGCCTATTTCGAAACAGGTTCTCAGGCTGAGGCAACGTGTGAGATATCTTCGGAGTTCGCATGAGGAGCGTTCTACTGGTAGCGGAGGTGCATGGACGGACCGCGCTCGAGCCCGAGCTACGCGCGCTTCTACATGAGCTGGCCGACGCAAGTCACGCAGAGCCTCAGTGCACCGGCTTTCGAGTGCTCGTCGCCGAGGAGCCGGGTGAGTTCTTGCTGCTTGGCTCGTGGAACACCGAGGCAGCGATGCGTGAGCACTACGACACGAGCCATTACCGTCACTATCGCGATCGGGTCCAGCCGCTGCTGGCTCGTCCAAGCGACGTGGTCGTCCATCACATCAGCGTCACCGTGCACGCGGTCGACCCAAATCCGCCGGACCCTGGACTGCTCGGCTGATAAGGAACTCCTGTCTGTGGTCGAGCCCAAATCAAATGAGCGAGTCGCGGCGATGAGCACGAGTGGCTCGGGAGACTCCATCGCTTCGCCTCTGCTGAGCGCGTCTGAGCTCGCGGACATGGCTACGTTCGGCACCGAGAGAGTTACTCAGGCTGGGGACTTGCTGTTCCAAGCCGGGGAGGCGTCTTACGATTTGTTCGTCGTCCTGGAGGGCGAAGTGCAAATCGTTCGTCCAAGCGGCGCGGATGAGGTCGTCATCGCCGAGTTCGGGCCGGCCGGCCTCGTCGGCGAGCTGACGCTACTTACCGGCCAGCGCCGCTTTTTGACCGGTCGCGTCTCCCATCCTGGGCGCGTACTGGTGATCGCGCAAGACGAGTTCCGCCGGCTGATGAGTGTCCGCCCGGCGCTCGGCGGAATCATCTTCAACGCGCTGCTCGCGCGCCGCGAGTCCTTGCGATCCGGTGAGGGGGCGCAGGCGATTCGGATTGTGGGCTCACGCTACTCCCGTGAGGCGATGAGCTTGCGCTCATTTGCCGAACACTCGCATCTCGCACACACATGGATCGATGTCGAGGACGCCGAGGACCTCGACACTTTCCTCGCACCGATGGGTTTGCAACCACAAGACATCCCGGCTGTGATCACCGCTACCGAGACTCTGCGCCATCCCTCGCCCGCGATCTTCGCGGAGCACCTCGGCTTGACCTTCCAGCCCACACCGGGCTTCATCTTCGATCTGGTGGTCATCGGCAGCGGCCCGGCCGGCCTCGCCGCCGCCGTGTACGGCGCCTCGGAGGGCCTGCGCACCGTCTCCCTGGATGCGGTGGCCATAGGTGGGCAGGCCGGCGCCAGCTCGCGGATCGAGAACTACGCGGGATTCCCGAACGGCATCTCCGGGGAGGAGCTCACCGGCAAGACCGCTGTGCAAGCGATGCGCCTCGGGGCTCGCTTGAACTCCCCGTGTGAGGTGACCGGGCTGCGATCGGAGGCCAGCTTCCACGTCGTCGTGCTGCGCGACGGCAGCGAGGTTCCGACACGTGCGGTGATCGTCGCCTCCGGGGCACGCTATCGACGGCTTGACGTCGAGGATCTCGAGCGCTTCGAGGGCGCCGGCGTGTACTACGCCGCGACAGATCTCGAGGTGCGCGTCTGCAGCGGGACGCCCGTGGTGGTGATTGGCGGTGGAAACTCTGCCGGCCAGGCCGCCATCTACCTGGCCCAGAACAATTGCAGTGTCACCATCGCAATTCGGCAGGAGGATCTCACCAAGAGCATGTCTCAGTATCTGATCGAGCGGATCGACGCCGACCCGAAAATCGATCTCATGACAGGCGTTGAAGTGCAGGCGCTTACCGGTCGAGACCATCTCGAAGGGGCAACGCTCGCACACAACCAGACTGGCAGTGAGCAGGAGATCGCGTGCGCAGGTCTGTTCTGCTTCATCGGCGCCCGCCCGGCAACGGCGTGGCTAGGCGACAGTGTGCTGCTCGACGACGATGGGTTCATCCTCACCGACCGCCAGCTCCCCGGCCCGCTTGGTGCTGAGGCAGCAAGAGCGCTGCCGTTCGAGACATCCAGGCTCGGGATATTCGCCGCCGGCGACGTCCGACACGGCTCGATGAAGCGAGTAGCGGCCGCCGTGGGCGAGGGATCGAGCGCCGTGCGCTCCGTTCACGAGCGGCTGGCCCTGGAGACCTGATGCTCGATACGCCTCGCTACGAAGGCGTGCAGAGGCGAGGCGATTAATGAACAGACTTGTCTGTCTGGTATTGTTTGCGGCGTGAGTAACAGACCGTTCTGTACGAAAGGGAAGCGATGACCGCCACAAGCACGCCACGCCTTGCGTTCGGGCTCCTGACCTCGATCCTCGTGACGTTGCTCGCCAGCTCGAGCGCGCCGACGCCGCTGTACGCGACCTATCAGGCGCGCTGGGGCTTCTCGCCCGTCACGATCACGGTGATCTTCGGGGTGTACGCCGTCGCCGTGCTCGCATCGCTGCTCGTGGCGGGCTCACTGTCGGACCATGTCGGCCGTCGCCCGGTGCTGATCGGCGCGCTCGGCGCCCAGGCGATCGTGATGCTGCTGTTCGCCCTCGCGGGTGGAGTGGATGTGCTGCTGGTGGCCCGGGTACTGCAGGGACTGGCCACTGGTGCCGCCCTCGGCGCGATTGGAGCGGGGCTCGTCGACCTGCATCCCGGACGTGGGTCTGTCGCCAACGCGACCGGAGCGATGAGCGGCACCGCGAGTGGTGCGCTCGTCTCGGCACTGCTCGTCCAGTTGCTGCCCGCGCCGACGAAGCTCATCTACCTGGTGCTGCTGGTTCTGTTTCTGCTCCAAGCGGCCGGCGTGTGGGCGATCGCTGAGACCTCGCCACGTACCCCGGGGATCCGGCGGGCGTTGCGCCCCACTATCGCCGTCCCGGCGCAGGTGCGCGAGGCGCTGCTGATTGCCGCGCCGTCGCTGATAGCGGTCTGGGCACTTGCGGGCTTCTACGGCTCGCTCGGTCCGTCGCTCGCCGCCCAAGTGGGCCGGTCCGGTTCGACGATACTCGGCGGCGCGGCGCTGTTCGCGCTCGCCGCCGCCGGCGCACTGACGGTCCTGCTCTTCCACCGAACCGAGCCGCGCCGTTTCGCGCTCGTCGGCAACGGCCTGGTCATGCTCGGCGTCGCGATCGTGTTGTGGTCGGTGGGCGCCACCTCGGTCGCAGGGTTCTTCGTGGGCACGGTCATCGCCGGCGCCGGATTCGGCGCCGGGTTCCAGGGTGGCTTGCGCACGATCATGAGCCTGGCCGGCCCGGCCGAGCGCGCCGGCGTGATCTCGGTCGCCTACATCATCTGCTACCTGGCGATGGGCCTCCCGGCGATCCTCGCCGGCGTCCTCGTCGTCCACAGCACGGTGACCCGAACCGCCCAGGAGTTCGGCATCACCGTGATCGCGCTGGCGGCCATCACGGCCGTCGGCACGATTCTCGGCGCACGCCGCACCGCGCGGCAACGCTGCCTGTCCCCAGTCTCGGCGCATGAGTAAAGGAGCCCAACATGTCACGTGACATCAAGATCCCCGGTCCCGACCACCCGATCACGATCGCCTCGAGCGGCGACCATGTCGTCGTTCGCAGCGGTGAGGCGACGATCGCCGACAGCCACTCGACGCTCGTCCTGCGCGAGGCCGACTACCCGCCGGTCCGCTACATCCCGATCGCCGATGTCGACCGATCACAGCTCGCGCCCAGCGAACTGACCACTTACTGTCCATACAAGGGCGAGGCGTCCTACTACTCGATCGCTCCTGACGCGGAGCGTGGTACCGACGCGGTTTGGTTCTACGAGGATCCCCGTCCAGCGGTTGCCGAGATCAAGGGCCATGTCGCGTTCTATCCCGACCGCGTCCAGCTTTCTGTCGAGGCGGCGGACGGCGCAGAGGACTGAGCGCGGATGCCCACGCAAACCGCCCAATCGACACAGCCCAAGGCTGTCAAGCTCTCGCCACGGGAGCGATTGCTCCAGGCGGCGAGCGAGCTGTTCTACGCCGAGGGCATCCAATCCGTCGGCATCGACCGTGTGATCGAGCGCGCCGGCGTCGCCAAGGCCTCGCTCTACAGCACGTTCGGCAGCAAGGAGCAGCTCGTGGGCGCCTACCTCGACGCCCGGCACGCCAAGGTGTTGGGGCGGCTGCGTGCGGCGGTGGACGCCGGCGAGGATCCCATCGAGCGGATCCTCGCCGTGTTCGACGCCCAGGCTCAGCTGTTCGGAGAGCCTGACTACCATGGCTGCGCTTTCATCGCGGCGACCGCCGAGGCGCCTGCCGGTGGACGCGTCGATGAGGCCGCCGAGTCCTACCGCGGCGACATTCGCGCCCTGTTCACCGAACTCGCCGCTGCCGCGGGTGCCCCGGACCCCGTGCTCCTCGCCAGCCAACTACAACTCGTCTACGACGGCGGCGGACTCGCCGCCAAGATGGACCAAAACCCCGACATCGCCACACCTGCGCGGGCCGCCGCATCGGCACTCATCGCCGCGGCGCTCGTAAGCTGACCCACACTGCTAGGCAACAGGTGACGGGCAACCTCGAAGGCCTGCTTCAGCTTGCCCTGTGTTGGGAGACAAGTCGGTCCTGAGCCGTCTCGGTCATTGCTTCGCGGTCTTCTCGACTGTGCAGAGGTAGTAGAGACCAAGCAGGAAGTACTCTGTTGCCACCGGCCCATAGATGGCGAGATCGTCCCATGGGCGCGAGTAGGGGTCGCCCGGCGCGAGCTTTTCCAGAAGGCGAGCGATCAGACCGAGCGCGCGGCGGTGCCTGGGGTCGGTTAGTCCCATGTCCATCACGACGAGCCGGGAGGAGGGGCACAGCAGCTTCCAGGCCCTTGCCAGCGCGGGGCCGGGTTCGGGTATGACCGAATAGCTGAGGCTGAAAAGCACGGCGTCAACGTTGCCATCGAGTTGCAATTGAGCGGCGTCCTGGCGGATGAGCTGAACATTTGACCAGCCGTGGCGCTCGGTGAGCTTTCGTGCCTCGGCCAGCATCCCCTCGGCGGCATCGACAGCGATCACGGTGCCACTCGGGCCGACCGCATCAACCAAGTAGGGGAGGTTGCGCCCGGTGCCGGCTCCGATCTCGAGAACAGTGTCGCCGGCTTTCAGGTTGAGTGCTGCGACCGCCTTGCGCCGGGCAGGCGGGAAGATCAGGAAGAGCGGCTCCAGGGTGCTGTACAGCCCGGCAACTCGGTCGTAGCCCTTGACGATCTCTCCGAGCGGCCTGCGGTTGGGGTACTCCCCGGCGACAGTCCGTGGCTTCCCCTCGATGCGTCTCACTACGACCGGCGTACCGTGCTGCGGGACGAGCGTGATGCCGCGCATGACCACGGATTCGGGATCGGGCCGTGTAGGTTCGAGATCGACGCTCGAGACGACGGCGCGGATTACCTCAGCCATCTCGGCTTGGGCAAGCGACGCGCCGATACAGCGACGGATGCCGCCACCAAACGGCAGCCAAGCATAGGACTCCGCTTCGCCGTCGATGAATCGCTCTGGACGGAACTCGTGGGGCTGCGGGTAGAGATCCTCGCGCAGGTGAACGACGGCAATCGCCGGGTACACGCGGATACCGGCTGGGAGGTCCCATCCGCCGATCGTGCGGGGCTTGGTGAGCGTGCGAGCGTTGGCGTCGATTACCGGCCGCAGCCGCAGCGTCTCCGTCACGACGGCATCGAGATATGTGTCGTCGCCGGCGATCAGCTCTGCGCGCAAGCGGCGAAGCACGCGAGGGTTGCGTAGGAGCAGGTCGAAGGCGAAAGCGAGGCCGGTAGCGGTCGTCTCGTGACCGGCGAGCAGCATTGTCATCAGCTCGTCACGGAGCTCGAGGTCGGCCATTGAACGGTCGTCCTCGTCGCGCGCGCGCAGCAGCAGCGAGAGAACATCGGTGCGGTCCTCGAGGTCCGCCGCGGAGCGGCGGAGGGCGATCTCCTCGTAGATCAGTTCGTCCGCTGCACGCAAGCGACGTTGGAACTGTCCCCACGGGCTAAAGCGACCGAGATCGCGGCGCAGCATGTCAGGCAGAAAGAGAACGGCCTGCATATCGAGCACCGCGACGAGGGTGCTACGCAGGCGTCTGATCCGGTCTGTGTCGGTAACTCCGAAGACGGCACGGACGATCACCTCGAAGGTGAGCGCCCGCATCCGCTCGCGCATTACAAAGCGCTCGCCCTCCCTCCAGCTGCCGATGTCGGCCGCGGCGACATCGCGAATGACCGTGCGGAAGTTCTGGATGGCCGATCCTTGAAACGGCGGTAGCAACAGCTTTCGCTGGCGCAGGTGCTCGCGTCCATCGAGGGTCAGGACGGAGCGCTCACCGAGCACCGCCGACAAGGGTGCGTTCGCCTCGCCGGCGTGAAGATCGGATTGCTCGCCGGTCAGCATCTCACGGATCGCGCTCGGATCTGAGACGTAGACGCCCACGCCAAAGACGAGCAGCGGCACGGTGAAAACGTCGCCGTAGCGCTCGCGCCATCCGAGCAGCGACTGCAACGGTCGTTGGATGAGGCGGGCGGTGTTGACGGACGCCGGGGCGCGAGGACCCGGTGGCAGCGGCCCGTGGGCACGACGGCTCATGGCCCGAGCATACACGACAGTAATGTAGTAGCCTCCCGTCCGTGGCGGGGAGGCCGAGAAACGCAAGCCGTGGGTTTGCTCCCCTCGAGTCTGAGGTGATGGGCACGATCTGGGGCGCGAGCCGGCCGGTGTCGGTTCGCGAGATCGTCGATGCACTCAACGAGCAGCGGCCCGCGCCGTTGGCTTACACGACCGTAATGACGGTGATGAACCGGCTCGCCGCGAAGAACGTCTTGAGGCGTCGGGGTGAGCGACGCAGCTATGTGTATGAGGCGACGGCCCCGGACGCCGCTGGGGTCGCGGTACGCGACGTGATTCGCACCTATGGCGATGCAGCGGTCGCTCATTTCGTGGATGAGGCTCGCGCCGATCCCGGCGTGCTGCGCCGCCTGCGTGGTCTGCTCGCGGAGGACACATGAGTAAGCTGACATCGCAGACAGCACGGCCGGTCGAGAAAGCTCACAGCCACCCGATCTTCGCTCGCGTGTATGAGAGAGTCGCAGTGATCGCCGAGCGTCGTGGTGGCGCCGAGCACCGGCGCAAGCTGCTCGCCGGCTTGAGCGGGCGTGTGGTCGAGGTCGGCGCCGGTAGCGGCGCGAACTTCGCGCACTACCCGAGGACGGTCAGCGAAGTCATCGCTGTGGAGCCAGAGCTCTACTTGCGCGAGCGCGCCCGGCGCGCGGCAGCGCAGGCGGCAGTTCCCGTCTCGGTCGTGGATGGTCGCGCCGATCGCCTCCCTGGCGACGCGGGGTCTTTCGACGCCGGTGTCGCTGCGCTCGTGCTTTGCACGGTGCCCGACCAGCAGCAGGCGCTAGCCGAGCTGTTTCGTGTCATCCGACCGGGTGGCGAGTTGCGTTTCTATGAGCACGTTGTCGCGCACAGAAAGTGGGAGGCGCGCTATCAGCGCTTCGCCGACGCTACGTTCTGGCCTCATGTCGCCGGTGGCTGTCACCTGGCGCGCGACACGACGACCGGGATCGAGCAAGCCGGATTTCAGATCGAGACGTGCGAACGATTTCCATTCACTCCTGCGTCGTTCCTCCCACCCGATCCGCACATCCTCGGGATAGCCATGCGCCCGTGAGCCTGGCCGCCGGCGCATGAGGGCATTCGACGATCGATCGATCGTGACGCTTGTCTGTCGAGCGTCGGCGGCGCGATGCCGACTAGTGTGGGTGTGAGGTTGCTCCGTGTGATTGCAGTTCCGAGCGCTGTCGTGGCGCTTGCGTTTGCGTTCTCGAGCACTCCGGCTCAGGCGCTCGAAACGGGTGTGGTCGTCAATGGCCTCGAAGGCCTGTCCCAGCAGAGCGCCGAGCAGGTCGCGGGGCTCGGCGTGGGCTGGGTGCGCGTGTTCGCCGCCTGGAACATCTTCGAACCAAACCGTGGTCATCTCAACGAACCGGAGATCGCTACCTTGGAAGCAGGATTGGCAGGGCTTCCCAAGGGCACGAAGGCGATCGTCGACGTGGTGAACACACCAGAATGGGAGTCCGGCTCGAGCAATCCCGCAATGCCGCCTCGCAATCCGGATGACTACGCACGCTTCGCGGGGGCACTGGCCAAGCGCCTCGCCGGTCATGTCGCGGCGTGGGAGATCTGGAACGAGGAGGACGCCTCTCTGTGGTGGGCAAGCGGTCCGGATCCCGCCGCCTACACGGCTCTGTTGAAGGCGACCTATCCCGCGGTCAAGGCCGCCGACCCGAGCGCGACGGTCGTGCTCGGCGGGTTGACGGGCAACGATTACGAATTCCTATCCCAGCTCTACGACGACGGGGCCAAGGGCTCCTTCGATGCCGTGGCGGTGCACACGGACACGATCTGCGACGTCGAGTCCCCTTACGAAATCCTGCGCAACGGACAGACCGACCCGCGCATCAGCCGCTGGTCGTTTCTGGGCTACCGAACCGTCCACGAAGTCATGCTTGCCCATGGCGATGACAGCCCGATCTGGATGACAGAGCTTGGTTGGAGCACCGACACTCAGGTATGCAACTCGGGTGCATGGGCTGGTCAGAAGCCGGCCGGAGTGAGCTCTCAACAGCAGGCGACTTTCCTGTTGCAGGCCTATCACTGCCTCGCTCAGGATCCATACGTACAGGTCGGTATCTGGTACGGGCTGCAGGACACCGAACCGTTCGGCAGCCCGCGCGGCAGCTACGGGCTGCTCGAACCCAACCTCCAGCCCAAGCCTGCATACGGAGCGCTTGCCGGATATGACCGCGACGGTGATCGCCTGAGCGAACAGTGTGGCGCCCAGCAGGGCCCGTCGATCAAGCTGACGAGCCCCAAGGCAGGTGTGCGCTACAGCAACACCTTGCCGATCACGGTGACCGCCAGCGACAGCGCGAAGGTCTACCAAATCTCCCTGTATCACGAAGGCCACATCATCCGCAGCTTCTACGTCCACGGCGGCATGACGACGCTGAGTGGCCACATGGTTTGGTATGGCGCGCGCCTACTCAAGCCGGGCCGGCACACCCTGACGGCGAAGGCCTTCGACGAGCGCAACAACACGAGCACGATGTCGATCACGATCATCCGGGCCGCCAAGCCCAAGAAGCACAGGCAGCATCCGCGCAAACATTGAGGCGCTGCCCGGCGCTGAGCGTGGACAGGAGCCGTGCTGGGTTGGAGCGGGGTGGCAGCGAGCGGACTCGACCGCGCTGCGTGCGCCTTAGCCTCTAAACTGGGCTCTCGCAGTCCCGGGAGAGGTGGCCGAGTGGCTGAAGGCACTCGCCTGCTAAGCGAGTATGGGGGTTAAACTCCATCGAGGGTTCGAATCCCTCCCTCTCCGCCATTTTGTCTTTGTATGAACGCAGGCCCCGAAAAACGGTGTTTGCGTTGTTTTGGGGGCCGCCTGCGGCCGGTTCTGCCCCCTTTGGGCCGCTTTGGGCGGCCTGGCGGCCCAAGTCCCGGGCCAGCGTGATCAGCTGGGCGTATAGCGGCGAAAGCTCGCCGTGAGCGTCGTCGACGCTTTCGACGATGATCTTCTCGTAGAGCGCTTGGTTGATGAGCCGCCGACAGAACTCGTTGGCTGCCACGTATGGCAGCTTGCCCTCATCCACCAGTTCGAGCGCGATCTTCAGCGCGGCCATGACGTCCTGGACGTCGGCGACTGCGGCCTTGCTCCAGCGGTGGGCTTGAGAGCGCTCGGCCTCGATCCGCTGCTGCTCGGCCTTCAAGACCTCAACTGAGACGGCCTGCTGGTAGTGGAGCTGGACCAGCTTCTGTTGTTGGCTGTTGAGTTCGCGGAGCTTGCGGCTGTGTCGATCCGACTCTTTCTTGGCCACCAGCGCCTTAGCCTCGGCATGATCCCGCACGGCTTGGGTGATGGCCTCTTGCTCCTGCTTCGAGAGCATCACGCGGTTATTCATGCGCTCAACCGCGCGCTCGGTCGCCTCGACCGGGATGTAGGGAGCCTGGCAACTGCCACGCTTGCGGACTCTCGACAGGCAACTGAAGTACTCATACATACCGCCGCTGGCGCCCTTGTGGCGTCCGTAGCCGAGCCGACAGCCACAGGAGCAGTAGATCGACCCCTTCAAGTAATGGCTGTGCTTATGGGAGCGGTCGCCGCTGGCCCGGTGGGCAGTCAGGATGTTCTGGACACGCTCGAAGATCTCCCGCTCGATGATCGGCTCATGGATGCCCTCGCGCTTGACTCCCTTGAGCGTGACGATGCCAATGTAGAAGTCGTCGCGCAACATCCGGTGGACCATCGAGCGGTTCATCGGTTTACTCGGCTTTTTGGGTGTGGCCCGATACCTGAGCCCGGCGTCTTCCAGGATGTCGACCATTTGCGTGATGGAGTAGTTGCCGGTCGCAAACAGCTCAAAGGCCATCTGCACCAGTTCCTTGCGGTCAGGGTCGGGTACCACAACCGCTACTTCGCGGTCGCCGACGATCTCCTTGGCGTTGAGATAGCCGATGGGCGCTGGCCCCATGTGGCCACCGGCTAGGAACTTGCGTTCAAGACCGGACTTGACCTTGACCGCGTCACCTCTTGAGCGGAAGGCGTTGACCCCGGCCATAACGGTGTAAAGCAGCTTGCCGGCCGGGCTGTCATCGATGCGCTCAAGCGTCGACTCCAGCTTGGCACCATGCTTTTCGATCTCCGAGAGTAGCCACAGGGCATCGAAGTCGTCTCGGGCCAGTCGAGACAGGTCGTAGATAATGACGTAGGTGGGTTTGAGCTTGGGTAGCTCTGAGAGCAGTTGTTGGAGGGCGTCCCGGCGGGTGGTAGTGCCGGTCTTGCCCAGCTCGACGAACTCGGCTACGACGCTGGCCCCCAAAGACTCGGCATGACGGAGTGCGGCGGCTCGTTGGGCGGGGATGGAGTAGCCCTCGGGGTCGTGGGCGGTGTTGACCTGGCCCTGACTGGAAACACGCAGGTAGACCACCGCTGTGGCGGTGGCTGGCGTTACTTCCGGCTGGGCTGCTACCGCCAAATGCCCTCCTTTCTCAGTTAATATGGCTTAACGATTTTCCCGTTAAGTCGTGATTTAAGCAACGTGTTAATTGGTAATGCGAGCCGGTCAAGGTGTGTAACCCCCCGACCGGCCCGCGTTGTCTCACTTCAGCGCCCCTAGGCGCTCGGTGATGGCCTTCTTCCTATCGGCCGCGCTCGCCTTGAGCGCCTCGTGTTCAGCCTTGGCCTCCTCGGCTCGCGTCTTTGCGGCCTCGATCTCCTTGTCGATAGACGCGAGGGCTCGTTCGAGCGCCGCGCGACCGTCCGCCAGTGCCGCGTCGAGTGTCGTCTCTCGACGGCGAGTCCGTGAGGGTTTTGCACTATCACCGCCCTCGAGCTTGCGCTTCCATGTGTAATAGGAGCCCCTCAGGCTATCGAAGGGTCGATTTGTCTCTTCGGCGAGCTGCCTAAATGCGTCCGCCTTCTCAACACCATTAGTTATGCGCTTCTCGATCTCCTCATAGATCTCCTGGGCCTTCGTCACGGTGCTGCCTCCTTTGGTTGAAT
>DATHNH010000144.1:0-3315 GCA_035486255.1 Solirubrobacteraceae bacterium
CCATCCGCCAAACCGAGGTAGCCGCGGGGGAGGCTGGCGGTATCACCCAGCACATCGGCGCCTACCAGGTCCATCACTCGGGCAAGGTGATTACGTTCCTTGACACGCCGGGCCATGAGGCGTTCACCGCGATGCGCGCCCGTGGGGCACAGGTGACCGATCTTGCTGTGATCGTCGTCGCGGCGGACGACGGCGTCAAGCCGCAGACGGAGGAGGCGATCGATCACGCCAAGGCCGCCGAAGTACCGATCGTGGTCGCGGTCAACAAGATCGACAAGGAGGGCGCCCAGCCCGAGCGTGTACGCACCGAACTCACCCAGCACGGTCTACAGCCGGCGGAGTGGGGTGGGGAGATCGAGTTCGTCGACGTCAGCGCCAAGACACGCGAGAATCTCGAGGGGCTGTTGGACACGATCCAACTCGTAACCGATTTGGAGGAGCTGAAGGCAAATCGCGACGCGATGGCCTCGGGCACGGTGATCGAGTCAAAGCTCGATCCCGGCCGTGGACCGGTGGTGAGCATCCTGATCCAGCGCGGCACCCTGGAAGTGGGCGATGCGCTGGTCGCGGGCGCCAGCTTCGGACGGGTGCGCGCGATGCATGACTTCACAGGCGCCCGCGTCAAGACAGCCGAACCGGGCGAGCCGGTCGAGGTGCTCGGCTTCGACGGTGTGCCCGAGGCCGGCGAATTCGTGCGTGCCGTCGAGAACGAGCGCCGTGCTCGCCAGCTGGCCGGTGAGCGCGCCAACCGCCTGAAGACGGAGGCGCTCGCGCGCCGCTCCGGCCGCAAGGTGTCGCTCGAGGATGTCTTCAAGCTGGCACAGGAAGGCACGGTCAAGGAGCTCAGCCTCGTCATCAAGGCCGACGTCGCCGGCTCGCTCGAGGCGATCGAGGACGAGATCGCGAAGCTGCCCCAGGACGAGGTCTCGGTCAACATCATCCACCGTGGCGTCGGCGGCATCAACGAGTCCGACGTGATGCTTGCCTCGGCCTCCTCCGGGCTGATCCTCGCCTTCAACGTGCGCCCGGTCGGCGATGCGCGAGCGCTCGCCGACCGCGAGGGCGTCGAGATCCGCTCCTATTCGGTCATCTACCGGGCGATCGAAGAGCTGCGCGCGGCGATGCAGGGCATGCTCGAGCCCACCGAGGTCGAGACATCGTTGGGGCAGGCCGAGGTGCGCCAGCTGTTCAAGGCCTCGCGCATCGGCACGATCGCCGGATCGCATGTGAGCGAGGGCAAGGTCACGCGCGGAGCACGCGTGAGGGTGGTGCGCGAGGGCACCGTCATCTACGACACGACCATCGGCAGCTTGCGTCGCTTCAACGAGGACGCGCGCGAGGTGAGCGCCGGATACGAGTGTGGAATCGTGCTCGTCAACTTTCAGGACCTGCGCGAGGGCGACATCCTCGAGACCTATGAGACGCGCCTACAAGAGCGCCAGCTGGCCTGAAAGGCGCTATGACCGACGCGATCCTGCGTCCTATGCGTCCCACATGGCACAGCGACTTGTTGTCTGCTCCTCCTGTCTCGCCCTGGGGCAGCCGCCTCACGATCGCATCGCCGCGATGGCAAGTCACCGATGAGCTGTTTCTCATGCAAGCAGCTGTGCAAGTCGGATCATTCGAGGGACGTGGACAGGTAGGATGAGCTCAGAGCGCATGCGTCGTGTGGACGAGGCGATCAGACAGGTGATCGGGGACGCGCTGGCTTCTGACTTGAAGGACCCTAGGGTGGGATTTGTGACCGTGACCGATGTCAAGACAAGCGCCGACCTGAGCCACGCACGCGTATACGTGAGTGTCCTAGGCGAGCCGGACGCGCGCGCTGACACGTTGGTCGGCCTGCGCAGCGCACACGGCTATCTACAGGCTCGCCTCGCCCGCGAGTTGACGCTCAAGCGCACTCCGACGCTCGAGTTCTCCTACGACGACACCACCGATCGCGCGATGCGCGTGGATGCCCTGATAGAGGCCGAGATCGACGGTGGGCAGGTATGAGCGCCGGCGAGTCGCTGGAGCCGGTGCGAGCAGGCATGAGCGTGAACACAGCGATCGAGCGAGGTGGGCACGCATGAGCGCGGCCGATTCGATCGAGCAGACGCGCCGGCTCGTGCTCGAGCGCATCCGCGCCGACGCCAGCTTCGTCGTGGCCACGCATGAGAACCCCGACGGGGATGCGCTCGGCTCGCTGATCGGGATGCACGGGCTGCTCACCGCGCTCGGCAAGGGCTCGGAGATGTTCATCTCGCCCAGCGATCTGCCGCTCCCGCGCGAGTACCGCTGCCCCGCGCTCGAGCACGCCATCCAGGCGGCGCCCGCGGATATCGGGGAGCGAACGGTGGTGATGCTCGACTGTGGCAACATCGATCGCAATCCGGCGGCTGTGCTGCAACACGGGGCGCATCTGCTGAACATCGATCATCATCACGACAACACCCTGTTCGGGACATTCAACCTCGTCGACCCCAGCGCGTCCTGCACAGCCGAGATCGTCTGGGATCTGATGCACGGCCTCGAAGTCGCGCCGAGCGCCGCGATCGCCGAGGCCCTGTACATCGGGCTCGTCACCGATACGGGCAGGTTCATGTACGAGAACACCGGCCCGCGCGCCCATCGGATGGCGGCTGAGCTGATCGCAGCCGGCGTCGACGTGGCGGCCGTCAACACGCGGCTATACGAGGAGATCCCGCCCGCCAAGCTCACGCTTCTCGGGGTAGCGCTCGAGCGCATTCAGCGCTTCGATTCTGGCGAGCTTACGCTGGTCGCCTTGGACGCCGAGGACTTCGCACGCGCCGGCGCGGAGGAAAGCTTCTCCGAGGGGATCATCGACCACCTGCGCTCGATCGCCGCCACCAAGGTCGCGGTGCTGATCCGGGAGCTGTTGGCGCCCGAGTGCCGGGGCAAGCGCAAGGTGTCGCTGCGCGCCACCGGCAACGACGTAGACGTCTCGGCGATCGCTCGCACCCAGGGTGGTGGCGGCCACCGTCGCGCCGCCGGCTTTTCCAGCACGCTGGAGGTGCACGAGCTGATCGAGCTGTTGCGCCACGAGATCGCCGTGCAACTGCACCCGGCGCCCGACGGGCCGGCCGTTCCGAGCCTCGCCTGAGCGGTCTCGAGGCCGGTTCCTGCTCGCGCTCTGCCGCCGGTGCCGCGACTTGGCAGCAGACGTACCGAAGCCTCAATATCCCACTCGTGGCGTCTAGACCCGAAATCGACGGCATCCTGCTGGTCGACAAGCCCGTGGGGATCACCTCACACGACGTGGTCGCGCGCGTGCGCCGCTCGCTTGGTGGAGCGAAGACCGGCCATGCGGGG
>DATHNH010000145.1:0-15314 GCA_035486255.1 Solirubrobacteraceae bacterium
TGTGACGTCGGCTCCGAAGCGTCGAGCGCTCTCGAGTCGGCCGTCGGCGAGATCGATTGCGACGATCCGCCCGGGCGTGTACAGGCTGGCGGTGAGCATCGCCGCGAGACCGATCGGGCCGGCGCCGACCACCGCCACAACGTCGCCGGGTGAGACTTTGCCGTTCAGGACACCTACCTCGTATGCCGTCGGCAGGATGTCGGCGAGGAAAAGGACCTGCTCGTCGCTGAGCTGCTCGGGGACCTTGTAGACGGAGTTCTCGGCAAACGGGACGCGTGCATACTCGGCCTGCAACCCGTTGATCAGATGCCCGAAGATCCAGCCGCCGCCACCGAGGCATTGTCCGTAGCGGGCTTCCTTGCAGAAGCGGCAGCGCCCGCAGGAGCTTATGCAGGACATGAGCACGCGATCGCCGACCTCCAGCGTGCTCACGCTGGAGCCGATCTCCTGCACGGTGCCGACGGCCTCGTGTCCGAGCACCGTGCCTGGAGTCGTCTCGGGCACGTCGCCCTTGAGAATGTGCAGGTCGCTGCCACAGATCGTCGAGGTGTCGATTTGCACGACGATGTCGGTCTGATCGATGATCGTAGGGTCAGCCACGGTGTCCCAGCCGCGCTGGCCGGGACCGTGGTAAACAAGAGCCTTCATCATGCACCGGCCGTCGCAGCACCTCGGCCTCTGAGGTTCACCTGCCAGTTGGCCAACGGGAGCAGGAACAGGATCGCACCCAACCCTATGAGTATCCATCCAGCGAGGGTCGCGATAGTCCCGACTAGTGACCATCCCCAGGCGTTTAGGAGCAGGCCGCGCAGGGTCTCGCCTTGGAAGAGGGTTGCCTTCTCTTCGGCAAGCTTTGCGTTGGTCGGCGCGGCGAGAGCTGCGGTGCTGACTTGTGCGTAGGTCTGTCCACCGGCGATCTTGGAGAGGTGCACGTTGATGAAGTTGTTGGCGTACGCCTTGGCCTGGCTACCTGTGGTTAGTTGCTGACCTGCGTACTGCCTCACACCGGGTAGCAGCGCGGGGCTGCCAGCTGCGGGGAAGAAGATCTTCTGTGGGACGAGTTGGTCGTGGACGACCTTCTTGTCGTAGCTGCCTCCCACGACGGCGATGATTCCGAGGATCACGATGCCCAATGCGGCGACCGTTGCAATCGAGGTCAGGCTGGTGAGTTTCGCCAGTAGTGGGCTTCGCGGTGACTGAGGGCGAGGCGAGGGCTGGGGCTGTCCATTGACAACGGGATCGGCAGTTTCCAGGGGCGTGACGCCGTTGCCGGCGGTCGCGGGGGACGGAGGGGGCATTACTGAGCTGGGCACGGTGGACCTCATTTCGTTTGGTGTGCGCATGAGCGCCAGCGACCTGAAGAGCACCGCGGACTTGAACAACATAGCATGAAATTCAAATCAAGGAAATAGATTTCTAGGAAATTAGAATCTAGATACGCTAGTCTCTACTTATGACTGAGAGCACTGCTCACCGCTGGAAGTTCCTGACGAACCACGCCCAGGTCCTAGCCTGCATCGCCCACGATCCAGGCGTGCTTCTACGAGAGATCAGCGAGCGAGTCGGAATTACCGAACGGGCCGCCCACCGGATCGTCACGGAGCTCACCGACGGCGGCTACATCACGCGAGAGCGCAACGGACGTCGCAACCATTACACGATCCAATCCGGCCTCCCGCTTCCCGACCGCCTTGGCCGCGTGCAGCGGATCAGCGACCTGCTCACAATCCTCATCGGCACGACTGACGAGTTCCCAGATGCGCCGGTCCTGAAGCCATCCACAAGCAGCAAGGCCAACAAAAACAGCAGCGCCGGTAAGTAGTCATGGCCCACATTCCACACGCCGAGACCGCGAAGCGCTCGCATTCCGACCAGTTTCGCGTGGTCATCATAGGGGGCGGAGTGGCCGCGGTCGAGACCGCGCTGGCCCTAGCCGATCTTGCGCGCAACCGAACCGATGTGACGTTGGTCGCCCCCAACACCGAGTTCGTGTACCGGCCGATGGTCGTCTGCGAGCCCTTCGCCCACGGTGCGGCTCGCCGCTATCCACTCACCCCGATCGTGCGCGATGCCGGGGCGACGCTGCTGCACGGCGAACTTGACTGGATCGACCCGGTCGCCCAGACGATTCACACGAAGGCTGATGAGGCAATCGAATACGACGCGCTCGTCCTCGCGCTAGGCGCGAGCATCAGCAAGCGCTACAAGTACGCCCTGACGATCGACGACCGCGACCTGGACGAGACCATGCACGGGCTGATCCAAGATGTCGAGGGCGATTTCATCCACAAGCTGGCGTTTGTCGCGCCCGGCCGCATGGCCTGGCCGCTGCCGTTGTACGAGCTCGCGCTGATGACAGCCGGACGCGCCTATGACATGGGTATCGATCTGCAGACGACAATTGTCACTCCAGAGGACAGCCCGCTAGCGATCTTTGGCAGGTCGGCGAGCGGCTCCATAGCCGAGCTCCTCGCCCGCGCGAGCATCGAGACGATCACCTCCGCCTACGCCGAGGTTCCCAACGCCCGCGAGGTCGTGATCAACCCAGGCGACCGACACCTCGAGGTGGATCGAGTCATCGCGCTACCAGAGCTCTTCGGACCCGAGCTGCGCGGCATCCCACTGGGCGATCACGGCTTCATCCGAGTGGACCCATACTGCCGGGTACCAGGTATCGAGCACATCTACGCAGCCGGCGATGTGACCGACTTTCCCATCAAGCACGGCGGCATCGGCTCACAACAGGCCGATACCGCTGCGCAGTCAATCGCGGCGCTGGCTGGGGCATCGGTGACGCCCCAGCGCTTCAACCCCATGATCCACGGCATGCTGCTGACGAACGGGAAGCCTCAATACCTCACCGCCCACATCACGGGGGGACACGGGTTCAGCTCCGAAATCACCGACGCACCAACATGGTCGCCGCCGAGCAAGATCGCCGCCAAGTACCTAGCGCCATATCTACAGGAGCGCGACCGCGAAAGCACTTCGACCTGACGCATACGATGCTTTCGTGCGACGACGGGACGGAACGGCATGGCTCAGTGCCACGTCTGCCCGGGCCTGTGGTTTAGCTGCTCCTGTACGACTCCATAGTGGCGCGCTGCCCGCCACTGGTACGGTAGAGAGGTCCATCGCGCGCTGAACAGGCGACGATCGTGCGCTCGCCGGGTCCTTCCTGACCTCTCTGCCTCGCGATCGCGGCCCTTGAGAGGCTCGTGAGGAGCGTCTGTGAATGCCGTGGCTGCTGGGTCTGACCGTACGTCCCCTCGCTGGTCCTCGGGGAGCCCGCCGAAATATTCCGAAGCCGCGACGTCGTCCCGACCAGCCGGGGTACCACTGCACGTCGCGATGCTTGCTCCACCTTGGATCTCGGTTCCTCCACCGGGATACGGGGGTGTGGAGTCGATGGTCGACGCACTTACCGAGGCGCTTGTCCGGCGAGGGAACTCGGTCACGCTGTTCTGTGCCCCGGGCTCTGTGTCGAGCGCGCATGTTGTGACTCTGCTAGAGGAGTCCCACCCTGATGAGATCGAGCGTTCGCTCTACGAGGTCGATCACGTCGCGCGGGCGTTCGAGGAGATCGACCTCGCCTCCTACGATCGCCGCTTTGATGTGGTTCACGATCACTGCGGCTTTACGGCCCTGGCGATGGCCGATCGCATCGACACGCCGATCGTGCACACCCTTCACGGGCAGTTCACTGCCGGCACCGCTGCCTTCTATGCTCGCCACGGCCACAAGGCGGCGCTCGTGGGCATCAGCCGGGCGCAACTCGAATCGGCGCCGACGGGGCTTCACTCGATCGGCGCGATTCCAAACCCCATCGACGTGCGGGCGTGGCCGTTGCGCGAGCACAAGGATGACTACCTGCTGTGGATCGGGCGCATGACTGTAGAGAAGGGCCCCCATCGCGCGATCGCCGCGGCCCGCATCGCCGGTCTGCCACTTGTCTTGGCGGGGGTCATCCAGCCCGGCCAGCAGGCGTTCTTCGACCGCGAGATAGCGCCACACGTCGATGGCGAGCGTGTCCGTTTCGTGGGTGAGGTTGGTGGCTCGGTCAAGCGTTCGCTCTTCGCCGGTGCTCGCGCGCTGCTCATGCCGATCCGCTGGGAGGAGCCCTTCGGAATGGTGATGGTCGAGGCGCTGGCCTGCGGAACGCCGGTGATCGCCTTCCCCGAAGGCGCCGCCCCCGAGCTCGTCCTCGACGGGCAGACCGGCTTCCTCGTCGAGGACGAGCAGGCGATGGGCGCAGCGGTGGGCCGGCTTCCCTGCATCGCCGCGCGGGATTGCCGTGCTTGGGTCGTCGAACACTGCGATGTCGATGTGGTGGCCGCTGCCTATGAGTTTGCCTACCGATCGGCGGCACGCCAGCCGGCAGAAACTCTCGAGCTTGTCTGAGCGCACCCTGAGTGTGCTGGACGGCAGTACCTTCGTCATCGGGGATCGCCTCGGCGACGTGCGGGAAGAGGCGGGTCGCGAGCACGGCTTCTACTGCGATGACACCCGTTTCCTCTCGCGCTGGGTCTTGAGTACCGGCGAGACGCCGCTGGAGCTCCTCGGGCTCGACCAGAGCGCGCACTTTGCCGCTCAGTTCTTCCTGACCCCCCGGGTGGAGCCGGACGAGGAGGCGCCGTGCTCGATCATGCGCCGGCGGCTCATCGACCACGTGTGGATAGAGGAGATATCGGTGACCAATCACCGCCATGAGAACAGCGAGATACGACTGGTATTGGAGATAGACACCGACTTCGCCGATCTGTTCGAGGTCAAGGACGGCACAGTCGCTGAGCGGGAAGTGAGCTGCCATCACGACGATCGAACGCTCACGCTTGCCTACGAGCGTGCCGGCTTCCGGCGCTCGATCTTGATTTCCGCAAGCCGCCCGGGGACAGTTACTCGCGAGGGCTTCATCTTCTCGTTGCAGCTTGCGCCCGGCGAGCAGTGGTTGACCACCTTCACCATTACGCCTCACGCCGCACAGTCGGGGATCGCGTTCGCAAAGCGCGAATCGCGGGGTGGCCTCGAGGAATTGAGTATCTCCAAGTCGGCAGAGCTCGAGCAGTGGCTGGCACTGGCACCGGCGTTGCACACACAGGACACATCGTTGGCGCACACATACCGAGCCAGCCTCAGCGATCTGGGAGCACTGCGATTGCATCCCGATCTCTTGGAGGGTGCCACCCTCCCGGCGGCTGGACTGCCATGGTTCATGGCACTCTTTGGCCGCGACAGCCTGATCACCAGCTTCCAGGCGCTGCCCTATCTGCCCGGGTTGGCCGCCACCACCCTGCGCGTGCTCGCGGCTCGCCAAGCCGAGGTACGCGACGACTTCCATGAACAGGAGCCAGGCAAGATTCTTCACGAGCTGCGCTTCGGCGAGCTCACCGCGTGCGGTGAGCGCCCGCACTCCCCGTACTTCGGGAGTGCCGACGCCACGCCTCTGTTCCTCATCCTCCTCGACGAGTACCACCGTTGGTCCAGCGACGATGAGCTTGTCCGTGCGCTCGAGCCTCACGCTCGGGCCGCTCTGGCCTGGATCGAGGACAGCGGGGACGCCGACGGCGATGGATATATTGAGTATGCGCGCCGCAATCAGGCCAGCGGACTGGTCAATCAGTGCTGGAAGGACAGCTGGGACGCGATTCAGTTCGCCGACGGTACGCTGGCCCGAGGGCCGATCGCTACCTGTGAGATCCAGGGCTACGTGTACGACGCGCGTTGCAGGTCCGCCCGCCTGGCACGTGAGGTGTGGGGGGATGAGCCATTCGCCAGGCGCCTGGAGCGCCAAGCCGCCGACCTACGTGAGAGCTTCCGCCGCGACTTCTGGATGCCGGAGCGTGGCTGTCACGCCCTGGCGCTGGACGGCGAAAAGCGCCAAGTCGACAGCCTGACTTCCAACATCGGCCATCTGCTGTGGTCGGGTCTGCTGGACGGGGGCGAGGCAGCCACAATTGCCGAGCGGCTGCTCGACGAGCAGCTCTACTCCGGCTGGGGAGTGCGGACCCTCGGCACTCACGAGGCGGGCTACAACCCACTCGGATACCACACGGGAACCGTCTGGCCCCATGAGAACTCGCTGATCGCCGCCGGCCTGGCGCGCTACGGCCACCGCGAGGTCGCGACCACCATCGCCTCCGCGATCCTTCGTGCGGCTCCACATTTCGAGCACCGCCTGCCCGAGGTCTTCGCCGGCTATCCCAGTTCGATGACGTCTGTTCCCGTGGCCTTCCCGACGGCCTCGCGTCCCCAGGCATGGGCAGCGGGGACCCCACTGTTGATGCTGAGCACGCTGCTCGACCTCCAGCCGGGGCGGACAGACGCGGATGTCGAGGTCCCGTGCGGCATCGGGCACGTCGCGCTGAAGGCGTTGAAGTAGCGCGAGGGAGGCATCTTCACGCTCGCCGAGCGTCCGCCCGATCCCGCCCATGAGCTCAGCCCCGCCGCCGGTATCCGGCTGGTCGATTCAGTGAAGCCGCTCAATCAAGCAAAAAGGCCGGTTTCTATGGGCACAGAGTTAGGTTCGGCTTGTGGGTGACGGGTGTACTCAGGCGCATGTCTACGCAGATACAGCCCGCTCCGCGGCGCGTGGCTGGGACTGCGCCAGCCAGTCACGCAGCGCCTCGTGCATTGCTTCCACGCCGATGATCGGTGACTCCGATTCGCTCCACTCTGCCGGCACGACCGCAAACGGCTTGGTCTGAGGGCCGCCAAGGCCACCGTGGGAGCCCATGAACTCCTCGAACGGGGCCACCTCTTCGGTGCCCGGATCGTACATGCAGTTGACGAGGATGTCCGGACAGTGTGGGAAACCGTCGTGGCGACGCAGGTGATCTGCCGCCGTCGGGTCGAAATCGGCGAGCGGATCATCGCCCTCGATCGCGTCGTCGCTCAGGCGCCGCCGCCCGGCGCCGCCGATCACCAGTGCGCCGTTCTCCCGCGAGCGGACCATCACGTATCCGATTCCCGGATGCGCCGCCAAGGTGTCCAGCAGGCGCGGGTGCACTTCGTTGATCTGCTCGACGGTGAGCCGCTCCGGACTCGCGGGAAGGTAGATGAGGCCAAGGCCGCCCGAGGCCATCACGATCGCCTCCTTGGCGCCGGTCCCATTCACGTCCGCATCGCTTGACCCTGTCGGCCGACCGCCTGATTGCTTGCCGGTGAGGCCGCTCGCCTCACGTTCGGCAAGGGCCTCCCGGTTCGGTCCCAAGGCGACCGTGCCGTCGACCGATCGGCTGCGCGTCGCACGCGCCAGCATGCGCCCGCCGACGCTCGGCTCCTGGCGAGCGTCCGCCAAGACTGCGCCCACGTCGCCCCAAGCCTCGTCAACCGCTGCCGGGGCGAATACCTCACCTTGGGCCAAGGCTCTGCGCACGACATCCTCCAGCGTCTCGCCATAGCGTTGACGGAAGGGAGCGCCTTGTGTCTGCCCATGGTCGGAGAGCACGACAAGGTGGTAGGGGCGAGGTGACTGGGCTGTCGCGCGCTCCAGCCGAGCCAGTTGTCGATCGTGTCGCTTGAGCACCGCCAGCGCATCGGGCTCACGAATCCCCGAATGGTGGGCCACCTCGTCGTAGCCCACGAAGGTCGCGTAGCTGACCGGGACGCCCTCGACGATGTCCGCCATCAAGAGCGCAGTCACGAGGTCGCGCATGATCACCGCGATTGTGGCTCTTATCAGCGGATAGAGACCTTTCCTGTCGACGTGAGCGGCGCCGCTGCGGCGCTGACGAGAGGCAGCTGAGCGCTCGTAGGCAATATCCGCAAGCGACAGCACGATCGTGCGCATGAACCCATAAGGGTCGGAGAAGTAGGCGAACAGGTCCGCGGCCTTCGAGCGCGAGCGATCGCGGATCACGCTCATCGTCGCCGTGCAGCGCGGGGCATCGCCGGAGAACATGTTTCCCCGACTGGTGCCGGCGCTTGCCAGCAGGCCCGCGCCGGTGGAGCGCCTGCGCTCGATCTCGGCTGCGTCGGCGGGATGGTTGGAGACCATCGTGCGTCCGGACTCCTTCTCATACCAGCGAAAAGCGGGCATGTCCCAGTTGCTGCCGAGCAGCAGGCCCGCCTGGCTTGCGCCTGTCTGCGAGGACAGGTCGCACTCCCAGCCGAGTAGCCGGTGGGAGCCGTCTGCCAGCCAGCGCGCGATCGTGGGAGTGTGCCCGTCGCGAATTGCCTCGCGCAAGACATTCTCTCCAAGCCCGTCGATCTCGAACAGGATCACCCCGGGAGCGTCCGTGTGATTCTCGCGGCGGGTGCGTTTCACTCGGCGGCGCACGATTCTCAAGTGGCGAGCGTCGCCGTCGACATCGAGCAGCGGCGCCACCAGCATCGAGACGAGCGCCAGGCCGAAGGCGATCGCCACATCCGTCCAGAACGACGGCGTCTTGCCGTCGACCGCGTAGAAGGCGAGCGCGACCATGCCGGCACTGAGGGCAAGTGAGCCAAGCCCGAACGTGACAATCGTGAGCGGCAGTGCAACCCGGATGACAAGTGGCCACAGGACCGCGTTGATGACCGCCATCACGGCTGCGACCAGGATCGCCGCGTCGAAGGAGAGCGTGTCGCGACCGGACAGGAGCGCGGTCATGGCCACAAGCACCAGCGCCTGGACTACCAGCATCGCCGCTGTTCTCACGCAAAACCCCAGCAACGCGCGTACGCCGGCCAGACGGCGTTGGTTCTTGCGCTCGTCGATCGCCGAATCAGGCACTTGCTACCTTCTCCTCGATGGCCGATGGTGCGGATGCTGTCCGCGGCGCAGACACAGATGCAGACCGTATCGTTTTCCTGGGCCACGCCACCGTGCTGATCGAAGTCGAGAGCGTGCGCTTGCTCACCGATCCGTTGCTGCGAAGGGGCGTTGCGCATCTACGCCGCCAGGCCCCGATGGTCGATGGGAGCGTCTTCGCCGAGCCGGATGCGGTGCTGATCTCGCACTTGCATCACGATCATCTCGACCTGGCATCGCTACGGATGTTGGGTCCTGAGACGCCGTTGATCGTGCCCGCCGGTGCGGGCGCATGGCTGCGACGGCGAGGATTCACCACGGTGGGAGAGCTGCGTCTCGGCGACGTCGCAAGGGTCGGTGCCCTCACGATAGGCGCCGTAGAAGCTCGCCACGACGGCCGGCGCCCAGGTGGTCCAGCTGCCGAGACGTTGGGTTATCTCATAAGTGGTCGCCACACGGTCTACTTCGCCGGGGACACCGAGCTGTTCGCGGACATGTCCGAGATCGCGACGTCGCTCGACGTCGCGCTGCTGCCGGTTGCGGGATGGGGTCCGACGCTTGGCCCCGGCCATATGGACCCATTGGACGCGGCCCGCGCGGTCGCCGCGATGCAGCCGCGTTTGGCGATCCCGGTGCACTGGGGAACATTGCTACCTGTCGGCCTTTCCCGGCGCTACCGCACGCGTCTCGCCGACCCGCCACGTCTGTTCGCCGAGCACGTCGCGCGCTTGGCACCTCGCGTCGAGGTGCGAATCTTGACGCCGGGGGAGTCCACCGTTGTAGACTGCTAACGGTTCCGTTCCGTTGTGAGGGCGACTCATCTCTTGGAGATGTCTTCTTCAGTGCACAGATATCGCAGCCAGTCTCTCGTCGCGATCGTCTCACTGATCAGCGTGTTCGTGCTTGCGTCCTGCGGCGAATCCTCTCAGGAAAAAGCGAAGGCACAGGTGTGCGCGGCGCGCTCGGACATCTCCAAGGAAGTCAAGAAGCTCAGTGAATTGACGCTCTCCACCAGCATCCTCAGCGAAGCCAAGAGCGGCGTGGAAGCGATCGGCAAGGACCTCACGACGATCAAGAACGCTCAACCCGACCTCGAACCGGCACGCAGGGAACAGGTTCAGGCGGCAACCCGCACCTTCGAAGGACAGATCAATTCGATCCTCTCGGAACTGGTCTCCAAACCCTCGCTCGGCAAACTCGAAACACAACTCAAATCCTCGTTGACGCAGCTCGCCTCGAGCTACGAAAAAGCGCTGGCGCCCCTCAACTGCCCCTAGCGGCGGGCGAGTAAGAAGATGGCCGGCACGATCACCGGTTGCGCCGTGTCGTGTAGAGGTTGGCTTTCGCTTCGCGGGCCGCTGAGCTAGCCGTAAGATCAAGCCGATGGCGACTAGGCATGGGCCGGCCTCCTGGCAAGGACGGGTGCACCCGAGGCGGATCCTGATCGGCGCGCTGGTCATCGTCGTGATCGCCGCCGCGGCGACGCTTGCCGGCTGGGACATGACGAGCTGGTTCAAACACGTCTGGGACACGCTCACGAAAATCCCGCTCGGCGACGTGATCGCCGCGATCGTGCTGATCAGCTTGCAGACGACCGCCACCGCCTATGCCTGGTATTCGATCCTGCGCTACGCATACCCCGACTCCGAGGTGCGCTGGGTACAGGTCCTGGCCTGCTACGCGGCCGCGGTTGCGCTCAACTCCGTCCTGCCGGCGAACATCGGCACGCTGGCGATGCTGCTGATGTACACCACGATCATCGCCGCCGCCACGTTCGCCGGTGTGCTGGCCGGGATGGCCGTGCAGAAGATCTTCTTCACGTTGATCGGTGCATTTTGCTACCTGTACCTGTTCTTGGCGGTCGGCGGGTCCTTCTCGCTGCAGTTGGGGTTTGTCAGCGAACATCCCTGGGCCACCGCGATCCTGCTCATAGGGAGCGCCATGCTGCTGTTCCTCGTCGGGCGAGTGCTGCGCCGGCGTGTCAAGCGGTGGTGGGAGCAGGCGAAGGTTGGCGCGCAGATACTCGTCCATATCCGTGCTTTTCTCGGACGCGTCGTGCTTCCCGAGGCGATCGCCTGGGTGGCGATGCTCGGGACGATCGCCGTGTTCCTATCCGCTTACAACATCCCCGTCAGCTTTCACATTCTGATGCGGGTTGTCGCAGGTAACTCGATAGCGAATGTCAGCTCCGTGACCCCCGGCGGAGCGGGTGTTGTGCAGGGCTTCAACGTGCTCTCGCTGAAGGGCATCACCAGCACGTCCAATGCGACCGCCTACTCGGTGGCTCAGCAACTGGTGACAACGGCCTGGGGCATCCTCTTTGCGATCGTGCTGCTCGTCCGAGCTTTCGGCTGGTCCGACGGCAAGACGCTTGTTGCACAGTCCTACAGCGAAGCGCGTGAGAAGAACGCCGAGCGCTCGGCCGCGCGCAAGGCCAAGCGCCATGCCGAGGCGCCCAGCGGCTCTCAGCCCTCTTGAGCGATTCACCTGCTGGGAGGCTTGACGCGTTCACACTGAATCATCTGCGGGCGCGGGCGACGAGCGCTGCGTTAACCCCTCAGCTGACCTCGACGATATCCCCGATCTCGAGCATCGGGTAGACCTGGGCCGCCGCTTCGATCGGGAGCTCGACGCAGCCGTTGGACTGAGGGAAGCCATAGGAGGCGCGCGGGTATCCGTGGACGGCGTCGCCGCCGTTGAAGTAGTTGACCCAAGGGACGTCGGGCACTGTGTATTTGGTGCCGTCGACATCGGTGCCGGTCATGGTGGTGGAGACGAAGCGGGAGTAGATGGGAAAGATCCCCTGGGCGGTTTCGGCGCCTGGCACGCCGGTGTTGGCCGGCGTGGAGAACGCCACGTGGCCGCCGCGGTGAACCTCGAGCGTCTCGGGCAAAGACTCCGTGACGGTCACGAACGTATAGGGGGAAGGATTGCGCTCGTCCTTCTCCACCGCCTTCAACAGCGCCTTCCAAGTCGTCGCTTCGGGTGTTCCGGTCGGTTCGATTTGGTGTTCGGACTGGAACACCATCAGCGCACCCTTGGTGGTCTCGTCGAGTTGGCCATATTCGAGCGGGGGGGCGTCGCCCACGCGCGCCTCCGGCGCTTGCGGGGAGGGGTCGAACATGTCGATCGCGGCCACGCGTCTTGCCGTGCGAGCGGGCGAGTTGCCGGTCGCCGGCGCGGTCGTGGCCGCGCCCGAGTTCGCGTTGGTCTGTGCTGCCGTGGGCGCGGCGGACGATCCGTTGGCCGCTTGCGCCGGGGTGTTCGTGTTCGTCGCGGCGCTCGCTGCCTGCGCCTGCGCGACCTGTGCCTCGAACTGGCGTGCGCGTGTGGATGTATGGGCGCTGTAGGGGAGATAGTCAAGCCGCGCGAGCGTTTGCTGCAAGCCCTTCACCGAGGGGCAAGCCACGGACAGCTCGATGCTCCGTTGCCTGTCAAGCGGCGAGTGCCCGATCGCTGTGCTCGAGGCAGGGATCGTGAGCGTGTAGCTTGCGCAGGGGTCGAGCGTGGAGCTGGGTGTGAAGATCTCCGAGTCGCCGCGAGTCGTCCAGGTGCCGGCGACGGCGGGGCTGAATGTCGGGCGCGGCGAGAACGAAGCGGGGGTGGCCGATAGTCGCACGCGAAGCGGCAGCGTGCCGTCGAGAAGCGGTTGATGGGGGAGGGCGGTCAGGCGGGTCGGGGGTAGCTTGCCGCTCTTGCCGGAGGCGCTCGAGAAGCGCGATTCCAGCCCGCCGACGCCGAAGCCGACGCCCACACACAACAGCACGATCGCAAGCACGGCGATCAAGCCCAGACGCTCAGCAAGTCTGATCGCGCTCATTCTCGTTCTCGTCGGTAAAAGCAACGGACTGGGTCATTGTACCCCGTTCGGGACAGTTCAAAAACGTGTAGCGCACCGAACTCGTCCTATATCTTGGGATCGACAGCCGGCTGCGCCGACTTCGAATCCAGCGCCGAAGTTGGACTGGTATTCGTCGTGCAGCTCAAAAATCCCTCGGGCGCGCATGCCCGATGTCGATGCCGGGCTGCGATCTAGGGGCACTCTCGGGCGACCAACGCGGTTGGGCCGGCTCGGCTGCGTGTGGGCACGAGCCTCGAGGCAGGATGCGGCACGGGCTTGAACAAGTCGGCGACTGGGGTCGAGCCTCGACAAGGGGTTGGCGACTCGGGGTCGAACAAGCTCAGATGGAGCTGTCGCTTCCCTTTCCGCGCCGTATTCCAGGTGGCGAAGCGCGCCGCGCCTCCAGGCGCAAGTCACGTCGTGGGACCGGTCCCACGATTCACCTCGGGCAGGCGTTCGGCCGGCTGTCGGGCAACCGACTCGCCCTGCGCGCGACGGTGGCTGTGCTGGTCGCACTGGCGCTGCTGGGCGGCGGCTTGCTGTGGTTGCGGGGCTCGTCGCTCCTAGCCGTCGAGCACGTGCACATATCTGGTGTCCACGGGGCAGACGCGGTCCAGATCAGAACTGCGCTCGACGACGCCGCCAAGCGGATGACCACGATGAACTTCGACCCGGGCGCGCTTCGCTCCGCGGTCGCCTCGTACCCGATCGTCGGCGCTCTGCACGTCAGCACGAGCTTTCCGCACACGGTCCGCATATCGGTGAGCGAGCGCCGGCCGGTTGCCGCGCTCCTCTCGGCAGGGCAGCGCACGGCGGTCGCGGCCGACGGAACCGTGCTCGGGCCGGCGCTCTCCTCGAGCTCGCTGCCCACTGTGAGTGGAGCGGTCGAGCCCTCGCCTGGGGCACGCCTCAGCGAACCCGCGGCGCAGGCGGCGGTGACGGTGCTCGGCGCAGCCCCCGGCCCGTTGGCGCGGTTCGTGGTGCGCGTCTACAACGGTCCCGAAGGTCTTACGGTGGCGATGCGCAGCGGACTGCTGGTCTACTTCGGCAACGACACGCGACCGCACGCCAAGTGGCTGTCGCTCGCGCGCGTGCTGACTTCGCCGAGCTCGGCAGGCGCGCTCTACATCGACGTGCGCCTACCCGAACGCCCAGCGGCCGGATTCTCCTCGAGCTCGTCATCGGCGACTTCGACGCCCGTGCAGACGAGTGCCTCAGAACCCACCGCGGCCGCGCTCGCGGCGAGTCTCGCGAACGCCGTCGGCGCCGGCTCGACGACGTCATCCGGCGCCGGCACGACCGAAAGCGAAAGCTCCTCCAAAGAAAGCGAAAGCAGTGGTGGTCCCACTGCTTCTTCGCCCGTGAGCGGCGAAGCCGGCTCGTCCTCGTCCACCACCGGCGCCGCATCGAGCTCCTCTCCCGGCGCCGGCGAAGCCTCTACCCCGGCGAGCACAGGAGCGTCGTCGGGCGCCACCGAAAGCGGCTGATATACAGTCAACCTCGACTCGAGGGTCACCATGGTCAGAGGCCACATCTCAAGCGATGGTCGAGGGTTGGCGGTTCTGCAACGATTGTTGCGAGAGTGAGGGTTGCCGTTGACAGGGCGAAGTTCCCTGCATAACTTGCGTATTCTGAAGGTTCGCTTCGCCTTGCGGGGCAAACCTTAAACACCTACTGAAGGCTTCGGACATCATGGAGAGCGGCGGCAGTTACCTGGCGGTCATCAAGGTCGTGGGAGTCGGCGGAGGCGGGACCAACGCGGTCAGCCGCATGGTCGACGCGGGGCTTCGCGGCGTGGAGTTCATCGCCGCCAACACCGACAACCAGGCGCTCGCGATGTGCGACGCCGACATCAAGCTGAACATCGGCCACGAGTCCACCAAGGGGCTCGGCGCCGGCGCCAACCCCGAGGTCGGCTTCGCCGCGGCGGCCGAGTCGCGCGACGACATCAAGGAGGCGCTGAAGGGCGCCGACATGGTGTTCGTGACCGCCGGCGAGGGTGGCGGCACGGGCACCGGTGCGGCGCCCGTGATCGCCGAGATCGCCAAGAACGAGATCGGCGCGCTCACCGTGGGCGTGGTCACGCGCCCGTTCGACTTCGAGGGCTCCCAGCGCGGGCGCCAGGCGGTCGAGGGGATCGAGCGCCTGCGCGAGGTCGTCGACACTTTGATCGTGATTCCCAACGAGAAGCTGCTGGCGGTCGTCGAGCGCCGCACCTCGATGCTCGATGCCTTCCGCGAGGCCGACAACGTTCTGCGCCAAGGCGTGCAGGGCATCACCGACCTGATCACGATCCCCGGCCTGATCAACCTCGACTTCGCCGACGTGCGCACGATCATGCACGACGCCGGCTCCGCGCTGATGGGGATCGGCACCGGTAGCGGCGAGGCTCGTAGCGCCGATGCCGCGCGTGCCGCGATCTCCTCGCCGCTCTTGGAAGAGTCCGTGGACGGCGCGACCGGCATTCTCCTGAACATCACAGGCGGCAAGGACCTCGGCCTGTTCGAGGTCAACGACGCCGCCGAGATCATCCAGAACGAGGCCGACGCCAACGCCAACATAATCTTCGGCGCGGTGATCGACGAGAGCATGTCCGACGACGTGCGCGTGACCGTGATCGGCACCGGCTTCGACCACCGTCCCGGGCGCGCCGTGCGCGGCGACCGCAAGCGCCGCGAGGGCGGGCGCCCCGATCGCGGCCCGCGCATCGACGATCGCCAGCGCTCGGCCTTGGAGATCTCC
>DATHNH010000146.1:0-2366 GCA_035486255.1 Solirubrobacteraceae bacterium
CCTCCCGGAGCACCGTGTCAGCCGCGTGAGGCTCGCCGGGATCCTGCACGACATCGGCAAGGCGGGCGTCCCCAACAGCGTCCTGCACAAGCCCGGCCCACTCACCGAAGAGGAGTACGAGCAGATCAAGCGCCACCCCACGCTCGGCGCACAGATGATCGAGCACGTCAGCCTCTCCGACGTGCGCGAATGGGTGGCTATGCACCACGAGCGCCCCGACGGCCTTGGCTACCCACATGGCCTCTCCGGCGCCGGCATCGCGCTGGAGGCACGCATCGTCGCGGTCGCGGACGCCTACGAGGCGATGACCAGCGACCGCCCATACCGAGACTCGATCGGCTACGAGGCCGCTCTGGCCGAGCTACGGCGCTGCGCCGGAACCCAGTTCGACTCGCGAGTAGTCGAAGCGTTCATCGCCACACTCGCGCGCGAGACGCTGCGCGCCGAGACGAGCATCGCCGCAAGCGCCTGAGCGCGCGCAGTCGTGCGGGTCGACAGAGACTCGCGCCAGGCACCTCGACTTTCGAGTACGTCGATGCCTTAGGGCCTATCGGGATAGGTCCTAAGCGGTGGCGTCCGAGCCCGCCACCGCCAGCCACGCGAACAGCTCGAGCGTCGCGGCATCGGTCTGCAACATGTTCGGGAGCGCCTGATGCTCGGTGATGGGCGTGCCGTCCCATGCGCGCAAGTACAGGCCGCCCGCAACGCGCGAGTGCACGCGAGCGTCTCCTGCCATCTCTTCGGCTAGCGCCCTCCAGCGTGATTCGCCTGATTGGCCGCCGTAGCTGAGCATCCAGTGCAAGTAGATCGTGTCGAATTGCGGACCCATGTTCAGACGGTTGGAGAAGCGTTCCGCCGAAGCGTCCGCAAGCTGGGCGGCGCGTTCGCAAGCAGCGGAGATGCCTGTTTCGCAAAGGACCTGATGAGCCTCCACGAGCGTGCCCTCTATATAGGGAGTCGGAGTCGGGTCGGAGTCGGTGCGCTTGTAAAGCCGCAGTTCGGTGAGGAAGTCCGATTCTGCCCAGTCGAGGAACTTGAGGACTTCCGTACGGTAATAGGCATTGCCCGTGAGCTTCAGCAGCTGTGCCCCGAGCAAGGACCCGGCGGCAAGCGGCTCACCGGCGATATAGGGATGTGACGTGTTCCACCACAGCCCACCCCCACTCCGGTTCCAGCCCGCTTTGGCGATGAACGCAAAGGCGCGCTCGGCTTCGCGCAGGTAGCGGCTCACACGCGTGGCGCGGTAGGCATCGAGAAAAGCCAGCCCCCACCAGCCGTTGTCGTCGAACCAAGTGAGCGTGTCGCCTCGATCGCCGGGGTATGGAGCGAAGCCGGGATCGGGCTCGAGCGTCGCGTCCCAGTAGCGCTCGGCTCCCGTCGCGAAGGCCTCTACTGCCGCGCGGTGTGCAGGCGTGGGCGCGGCTATGTCGATCGCGTCCAGTGCCTCGAACAGCGGCGTCGCATCCCAAATGGTGGCCAGCGGATAGCGTTCGCCGTCGTCAAGACGGCTGTCATACCAGCCAAGCCGCCGATTCCTCCACAACCGCTCGGCGCGCTCCACGCCGACTTCGGCGAGCCGCAGATAAGGCGTCGACCCCGACCCGGTGGCGCCGGCCCTTCGCGCGGTCGCGCCGGCCCTTCGTGCGGTGGCGGCCGAGTGTGCCGCGTCGCGCGAGGAGCCATCGCTCAGACCGGTGAACACGCCATTCCCAGCAGGAAGCAACGAGCTCGCGCGTGCCATTGCACAGCCAAGCCACGCACCGCAGGCAAGCCACAGCAAGCAGGTCAAAGCACCCAACGCCGATGTGATGCCGCGGGAACGTCCAATGACAGGCAGAGCCGGCCGATCGGCGATCGGCGCTGCGTTCATGGGCAGTGCTGGACGTCGTACGTGCTTCGCATGCAGCTCATCGTCGCACCCTGTATCGGCGGCAGTGCCGATAGGCCCAATCCGAGTCCGTCCCCCACAGTCGAATGGTCTCATGTAGGGCCATATTGCGACCGATACATTCCAGATGACGGGAGTATCGGGGGAAGAGCGGCCCGACGGGGCGCTCGGTGACTTCGTCGCAGGCGCGAGCTTCCAGACCAGCCTCGTCGCAGAGGTGCTAGCCGGCCTGTATGCCGCCGGCGCCACGCTCGCGGCACTGACGGTGGTGCTGCCTCACCCGTCCAACCAGAGCGACATCGGACTGTTGGCGATCGTGGCAAACGCCTACGTGCTCGCGGGCTTGCTCCACCGGCGCGCCGACAAGCTACCAGCCTGGACGCTGCCGTTGGCGCTCGCCTGGGGCAGCACGCTGATCACCGGCGTCGCCTACTTCTCGGGGGAGAGCCCCAGCCCGCTCGTGTTCTTCTACCTGTGG
>DATHNH010000147.1:0-13130 GCA_035486255.1 Solirubrobacteraceae bacterium
CGGGGTCGGGTACATGAACCGCCCGACCAGACAGCGAACAAAGGTTGTCCCATGAGCGACGCCGAGACAGTCAAGCGACGCGAAGCCGAAGGCAAGGACGCGCGGGCGCATACACCGCGCTCCAGTCACGCCGAATGGAAAGCGCCGAAGAACCGCCAGGACCCCGTGGCAATCCTCCAGGACCAGGCCGAGAGTCGCGTGCCCGAGCTCGTGCCGATCCGCTATGGGCGCATGCTCGTCTCGCCCTTCACCTTCTATCGTGGCGCCGCGGCGATCATGGCAGCCGACCTCGCCCAGACCCCCGTCTCGGGCCTGCGGGCGCAGCTGTGCGGAGACGCCCACCTGTCCAACTTCGGCATCTTCGCCTCGCCCGAGCGCGAGATGCTGTTCGACATCAACGACTTCGACGAGACCCTGCCTGGGCCTTGGGAGTGGGACGTCAAGCGCCTCACAGCCAGCCTGTGCGTGGCCGGACGCGACCGCAACTTGAGCAGACAGGAGATCGCCGACATCCTGGTGTGGACCGTGCAGGCTTATAGGCTGTCGATGCGGGGCTTTGCCCAGATGAGCAATCTGGACGTGTGGTATGCGAGCCTGAACGCCGCGGACGTCCTGGACGTGGTGCGCGCACAGCGGATCGTCAAGGGCAAGCGCCTGCAACAGATGGAAAAGCGCTTGGGCAAGGCGCGTGCGAAGAACAGCACGCGCGCGGTCCTCAAGCTCACCGAAGCGGTGGACGGGCAGCTGCGCTTCGTCAGCGAACCGCCTCTGATCGTGCCGGTGCAAGAGCTGCTGGGGCAAGCCGAGAGCGAGGAGCTGCGCAAGCGCCTGGAGGAGATGCTCGCCGATTATCGCTCGAGCCTCAGCGACGAGTACGGCGTGCTGCTGGGCGACTACACCTTCCAGAGCATCGCGCGCAAGGTCGTGGGCGTCGGCAGTGTCGGCACGCGCGCGTGGGTGCTGCTGTTCATGGGGCGCGACGAGCAGGACCCACTCGTCCTCCAGGCCAAGGAAGCTCAAGCTTCGGTGCTCGAGCCCTACGCGGGCGCCTCCCAGTACGCAAACCACGGCCAGCGCGTGGTGGAGGGCCAGCGTCTGATGCAGGCCTCCGGCGACATCCTTCTAGGCTGGTTGCCGGCCACGGGTATCGACGATGTGACGCGCGACTTCTATGTGCGTCAACTATGGGACGGCAAGCTGAGCATCGAGATCGAGACGATGGATCATCGGATGCTGCGCTCCTATGGCGCGTTGTGCGGGTGGACACTCGCACGCGCCCACGCGCGTACGGGCGACCGCATCGCGATCGCCTCATATCTGGGTGCCGGCGGCGTCTTCGACCAGGCGATCGTGGACTTCTCAGAGGCCTATGCCGACCAGAACGAACGCGACTACGACGCGCTCCTACAGGCGGTAAAGTCGGGGCAAGTGCAGGCCGAGAATGCATAAGCATCGCACCCGGCGCGAGCGCAAGACAGACTGACCCACTCGCGCCAATCGAGATTTGCACGGGCGGATCCCATATACACATCAAGGAGCTTTTGCGATGACCGACTCAACGCAGCTGATTACCGGCGTCGATTTCGTCGCCGTCTCCACCAAAGATCTCCCTAAAGCTGTCGAGTTCTACGGCGAGAAGCTTGGCCTGGAGCGCTCGGTTTACCTGGAAGAGCGCAACTATGCCGAGTTCGAGACGGGCAACCTGACCTTGAGCGTCCTCGACGCCGAGAAGATGGGCATGGAGCACAGCGTGCGCGGGCACGAGGTCGCGCTGCACGTAGACGACGTCGCGGCCGCGCGCGCGACGCTCGAAGAGCAAGGCGTGCAATTTCGTGGCGATACGTTCGACACCGGGGTGTGCCACATGGCGCTGTTCAACGACCCCGACGGCAACCCCCTGATGTTGCACCACCGCTACGCGCCGCCCCCGCCACGCTCCTAGCGCGCCCACGACGCTCTCAAACCGCGGGCCGACCCCGACCACGGCCGCAACCCCGCCACCAACGGCGGCCCCACCCGGCCACTGACTGAGCCAAACCGGGCGATCCGTCCGGGCGATGACGCAGGATGCCGGGCTCTTGTCTGGAGCCTCCGTGACATCCCTGCGCGCCTGGCAGCGCGACGCGCTTGAGCGTCTCCACGGCTGGCAAGACGGTCCCTTCCTGATCTCGGCGGCGCCCGGGGCCGGCAAGACGCGCCCCGCGCTCGAGCTGGCCCGACGGATGCTCTCCGCCGGCGAGGTCAGCCGTGTGGCGGTGCTGTGCCCGACGACGCCGCTCACGCGCCAGTGGGCCGCGGCCGGGGCGCAGCTCGGCGTGCAGCTACAGCCCGACGCCCCCGGTCCGCTACCGCCGCGCGACTTCCACGGCGTGGCCGTGACCTACGCGCGCGTGGCCTCCGATCCGAAGGCATGGCGGGCGAAGGTCGCGCCGGACACGCTGGTGATCGTGGACGAGGCCCACCACCTCGGCGAGGATCTGGCCTGGGGAACCGGCTTTCAAACGGCCTTCGCGGCAGCCCCCCGCTGGCTGTTGCTGTCGGGCACGCCGTTTCGCTCCGACGCAACGCCGATCCCCGGCGTCAGCTACGACGCCGAAGGGGTCGCCGAACCGGACGTGTCATACACCTACGCCCAAGCGGTGGCGGAGGGCATCTGCAGGCCCGTAGCATTCGTGACCTTCGACGGCACGCTCTCCTGGCGCAGCGGCGAGGACGTGATCGAGTCGTCATTCGAGACAGTGCTCACCGCGCGCGAGGCCAGCCGCCGCTATCGCACGGCGATCTCCACAGAGCTGCCTGACGGTCTGCCTCGCATCCTGCACGAGGCCGACGCGAAGCTGAGCGAGTTGCGCGCGGAGGGGCACCGCGACGCGGGCGGCCTGGCGGTCGCGGCGGACGCCACTCATGCACGCAAGATCGCCAAGCTGCTTGGCGATGCCACCGGCAAGGCACCGGTGGTGGTGTTGCATACCGAGGCACGCGCCACGCAGAAGCTCGCCGCCTTCAGAGAGTCGCGTGAGCCGTGGATCGTCGCGGTCAACATGGTCTCCGAGGGCGTGGACATTCCCCGCCTGCGCGTCGGCGTGTATGCGACGGCGGCGAAGACGCCGATGATCTTCAGGCAGATCGTCGGGCGCTTCGTGCGCACGATTTCCGGCCGCCCACCGGAGCCGAGCTGGGTCTATCTGCCCGCCGAGCCGGTGCTGCGCGCGCACGCGGCGCAAGTGGAGAGCGAGCTGCGCCACGCGCTGCGTGAGCGCGAGCAGGACGAAGGCCTGGAAGAGCCACGCGAGCGTCGCGCGAGCGAACCAACGCCCGCGCTCGAGTTCGTGCCGTTGAGCGCGGATGTAGTGCCGCAGATGACGCTGTTCGGCCCCGCTCCCACAGCCGCCGCCGCCAAGGCCCCCAAGTCTCCACCGCCACCGACCCCGCCGACACCGCTCGCGGCATTCGAGCGCAGGACCCATCTGCGCGAGGAACGCCGCCGCCTGGTGGCCGACCTCGCCGCACGCAGCACCAGCAGCCATCGCGAGGTCAACGCCTGGATCAATCGCGAGGTGGGCGTGACACGCGTCGAGTCGGCGAGCATCGAGCAGCTGCAGCGCTCGGTCGAGAAGCTCGTGAGCGCTCTCACCCGGCAAAGCCGTCGCGCCGCCTCAGGCTGAGCCTGACCGCCGGGTCGCTTCACTCAGGCTGAGCATGAGCAGCCCACGAGCAGACCGTTGCACGAGAGCACGTGCCATGTCTCTCGTGATGTGCGATAGTTAAGTGAATGCTTAACCAATACGCCGCTCCGCTCGACCTCACCTTCCACGCCTTGGCAGACCCCACGCGACGCGCGATGGTGGACCGCTTGACGCTTGGCTCGGCCTCGGTCAGCGAGCTCGCGGAGCCGCTTGCCATGTCACTGCCGGCCGTCGTCCAGCACCTGCACGTACTGGAGGCAAGCGGCCTGGTCCGCTCTGAAAAGGTCGGGCGCGTGCGCACATGCCACGTAGAGCCGAAGGCGCTTGGCGGAGCTGAGGATTGGATCGCACAGCGACGCAAGAGCTGGGAGCAGCGCCTGGACCGGCTCGGCGAGTACCTGGCCGAGCACCCCGAGCAACCACGAAAAGGGAGCAAGTCATGAATACACCGCAAGAGCGATCTGCTCTCCATGCCACCTTCACGATCGAGCGCACATACGAGGCGAGACCTGCGCACGTCTTCAAAGCATGGGCCGAGCCCACCGCCAAGGCCAGCTGGTTTGGACCCAAGGACCTTCCGCATGAGAGTCGCGAGTTCGACTTCGAGGTCGGCGGTCACGAGCGTTTCGCGGTCGAGACACCAGACGGCTCGGTCTACCTCTTCGACAGCCTCTATCGAGACATCGTGGAGGGCGAGAGGATCGTCTATACGTATGACATGTATCGAGGCGAGGCGCGCATCTCGGTCTCCCTCGCCACGGTCGAGTTCGAGGCAGTCGGCGCTGCGACGAAGCTGAGCTTTACCGAGCAGGGGGTCTTTCTCGACGGTCTCGATACACCGGCCGAGCGTGAACATGGAACCGCGGTCTTGCTCGATAGCCTGGGTGAGGCACTACGAAAGGAGACTTTGTGACTATGCCCACACACGACGAGCAAAGCAGTACCCACGCGACCGAGCGCTCGCGCTGGATAGCGCTGTACGTGCTGTGTGTCGGCGTTCTGATGATCGTGCTCGACGTGACCGTCGTCAACGTCGCGTTGCCCTCGATCCAGGAAGAACTGCACTTCTCCACCTCGAGCCTCGCCTGGGTCGTCAACGCCTACCTGATCGCCTTCGGCGGGCTGCTGCTGCTGGCCGGGCGCTTTGGCGATCTGCTGGGGCGCAGCCGCATCTTCCTACTCGGCGTGGGCCTGTTCACGCTGGCCTCCTTGATGTGCGGCCTGGCCTGGACACAGACGTTGCTGGTCTGCGCACGCTTCGTACAGGGCATTGCCGGCGCAATGACATCCGCGGTCGTCCTGGGCATGATCGTGACGATGTTCCCCAGTCCTCGCGACCAGGCCAAGGCGATCGGCGTATACGCCTTCGTCGCCTCCGCGGGAGGGTCTGTCGGGCTGCTGGCCGGCGGCGTGCTCACGCAGGCGCTCGACTGGCATTGGATCTTCTTCGTGAACGTCCCGATCGGGATCGCGACAATCCTCTTCGCCCGGCGCCTGCTCGACAAAGACGAGGGGATCGGCTTCGGTGAGGGCGCTGACATTCCCGGTGCGGTTCTGATCACAAGCGCCTTGATGCTCAGCGTCTACACGATCGTCTCGCCCGCGGCCGAAGACGGCTGGGGCGCTGGGACCACCCTGGCCCTGGGCGCGCTCTCGCTCGCACTGCTCGCGGCCTTCGTCGCGCGCGAGGCAACGGCTAGCAACCCGCTCGTGCCACTGCGCATCTTCCGCTCGCGCAACGTCAGCGGCGCAAACCTGATCCAGGTGTTCTCCGTTGCGGGGATGTTCGGAATGTTCTTCCTGGGTGCGCTCTACATGCGCAAGGTGCTCGGCTACGACGCGCTGGAGATCGGGCTGGCATTCCTGCCGGTGACAATCACGATGGGCTCGATGTCGATTCGCTTCTCAGAGCCCTTGATCACGCGCTTCGGCGCGCGTGCGCTGCTGCCTCCGGGCTTGGCCATGATCGCGGCGGCACTCGCGCTGCTCGCCCTCACCCCCGTCCACGCGAGCTACGTGACCGGCCTGTTGCCCTCGATGCTGCTGCTAGGCACGGGCGCAGGCGTGTGCTTCCCGGCGCTGATGGGCGTCGCGATGTCCGGTGCCACGCCCAGCGACGCCGGGCTCGCCTCTGGCCTCGTCAACACGACCGCCCAGGTCGGCGGCGCGCTCGGGCTCGCCGTGCTGGCCACGCTCTCGACATCGCATACGAACAAGCTGCTCGCTCAAGGGCAGTCGCAGGCGGCGGCGCTCACCAGTGGCTATCAGCTTGCCTTCTGGATCGCCGCCGGACTCGTGGTAATGGGCATCGCGGTCGCGGTCACGGTGCTGCGTCCACAAGCGGTGCCTAGCGCGGAGGTGCAAGCCGATGATGCCCAGGCGCAGGCCGTGGGAGAGGGAGCAGCCGGCGAGCCCGCATATTCCGAGGTGGCATAGGCGATTGCTATAGTTGCCCGATCCAGCCGGGGTCGATCGGCCTCGATTCAAACGCAGTGTCAGCGCTCGTAGCCTTTGCTCATAGCAATCTCCGCGTTCGCAGCACGCGAAAACACGGAGGAAGAGCAACATGGCTACAGGAACCGTCAAGTGGTTCAGCGACGACAAGGGCTTTGGCTTCATCACGCCCGACGATCAGTCCAAGGACCTGTTCGTCCATCACTCGGGGATTGCCGGCGACGGCTACCGCTCCCTGGCCGAGGGCGCGAAGGTCACCTATGACGCCGAGGCCGGCGACAAGGGGCCCAAGGCAGTAAACGTCCAGCTGGCCTAACGGTCATCTGCAGCTGAGCTTGGGCTGGAGCCGCGGTTTCTCACCGGCAGGCTCTCAGCCCAGGCCAGCAGCGCCCAGCCCGCCCCGCCCCGCCGCCTGCCCGCCGACCGTCTTACCGCTCTCTCGCCGGCGTCACCCTTTGAAACAGTCCAGGCGCCTCACAAATCCGCGGCTAGCAGCTCCATCAACAGCCCGTCGCGCCATTCTTCTGCCCCGATGCGACGCTCGTAGCTGCGCATCACTCCCACCGGCCTGAAGCCAACCTTTTCATAGGAGCGGATCGCCGCCTTGTTGTCCTTGCCCGGGTCGATCGTGACACGGTGATGACCTCGCTCATCGATCAGCTGACGCACGACGCGCCTGACCGCCTCGGTGCCAAGACCCTGTCCGTGCAGGACGGGATCGAGGAACAGGTCGATCGAGGCGTGCCTGTATTTGGGCGTCCGCTCCTCGTAGAACTGGATCATCCCGGCGACGGCGCCGTCCACCTCGATCGTCAAGCGCGTCGACTCGGGCTCGTCGCTCCAAGGGAAGCCATCGTCGGGCACATCCCACCAGAGCGCCACCTCCGGCGTCTCGTGGATGCGCAACAGCTCGGCCTCGTCCCCCTTGGCCAGCGGGCGCAGGACCATCCGCGACTCGTTGACCATGCGCGCTAATCCACGACGGTGGGCACTCGGAGAATCACGTGCGGCTCAGACAGCGACCAGCTCCGGAGCAGCGACTTCGGTTCCCGTATTGGAGAACTCCATCACCCCGTCGGCAACCGATCCGAAGCGCAGGTTGACGATGTCCAGCGGGTAATTCTGGTGCAGCTTCCACGGCGCCTTGGAGCCCTGCTTGGGGAACTGGTCGATCGAGCGCAGCACATAGCCGGAGGAGAAATCGATGAACGGGCGCTCGGACACGCGCGGGTCGCGGTTGTGCGGTGTGCACTGACGAAAGCCACCCTCGTCCATGTGGCCCAGCAGACGGCAGACGTACTCGCAGGTGAGATCGCACTTGAGCGTCCACGAAGCGTTGGTGTAACCGACCGAGAAAGCCATGTTCGGTACGCCGCTGAGCATCATGCCCTTGTAGCTCATCGTGTCGGCGAGCGTCACATCTTGATCGTCTACAGAGAACTGCATGCCGCCCAAAGCCACGAGGTTCAGACCTGTGGCGGTGACGACCACGTCGGCCTCCAACTCGGCGCCGGAGACGAGCTTGATGCCCGTCTCTGTGAACCGCTCGATGCGGTCGGTGACCACTGACGCACGGCCGGCGCTGATCGACTCGAACAGATCGCCGTTCGGCACCAGACACAGGCGCTGGTCCCATGGGTTGTAGCTGGGATTGAAGTGAGTGTCGATGTCATAGCCCGCGGGCAACTGGCGTTCCAGGCCCTTGCGCAGGAGCGCCTTCATCGCCTGCGGGCGCCGGCGCGAGAGCTGGAAGCTTGCCATCGTCATCAGCACGTTCTTCCAGCGCATGATCGGATAGGAGGCCTTGGCCGGCAGGAAGCGACGCAGCAGCTTGGCCACTGGGTCTTCGGCGGGCAGGGAGACGATGTAGGTCGGCGAGCGCTGCAGCATCGTCACGTGCGCGGCGCTCCCGGCCATCGAGGGCACGAGCGTCACGGCGGTCGCGCCGCTGCCGATCACCACGACGCGCTTGCCCGCGTAGTCGATGTCCTCATCCCAATGCTGCGGGTGCACGATCCGCCCAGCGAACTGCTCGCTGTCGCGAAACTCGGGCGTATAGCCTTCGTCGTAGCGGTAGTAGCCGCTGCACAGAAACAGGAAATTGCAGCTGATGCGCACGCTCTCCCCCTCGCCGTGCTCGGCCTCGACTGTCCAGCGTGCATCCTCGCTCGACCACTCGGCGCGCAGCACACGATGGTTGAAGCGGATCTTCTCGTCGATGCCGTTGTCGGCCGCGGTCTGGCGCACGTAGTCGAGGATCGACGAGCCGTCGGCGATCGACTTGGCCTCAGTCCACGGCCGGAAGGAGTAGCCAAGCGTGTACATGTCCGAGTCCGAGCGAATACCGGGATATTTGAAGAGATCCCAAGTGCCGCCGCTGCGCTCGCGCGCCTCGAGGATCGCGTAGCTCTTGCCCGGACAGTTCTCTTGCAAGTGGCAGGCGGCGCCGATCCCCGAGAGGCCAGCGCCGACGATCAGAACGTCTACATGTTCCTGCGAGTTCATTGAAGAAGGCATTCGTCGAGCTTACAGGGCTCGCGTGCTCTGCTCCGGGAGGCGCATAGCTTGGGTGTGTTGTCTGGTCGGCGCATGCGCCGACCAGCGGGGACGCACCTGTGCGTCCCCGGACAGCGCCGCATGCGGCGCTGTCTTGCGACCGGCACATGTGCCGGTCGGCCGGCCGCGCATGCGCGGCCGGGACCATGGCGCATGCGCCATGGTCCACCACACACGGCTGATCGTTTGGCTGATTGTCTAGAAGCGACTGGACGATCTTGGGCGCAGGTCCATATGCGAGACAAGCGCCGAAAGCGACACTGAAAGCCCATCCCGCAGTTTGCGCATAAAGCGAGAGCAAGCGATGCGAACCCGGACTCCCCAGATCGTGGCCCTTGGCGGCGGCGGCTTCTCGATGGAGAAAGACAGCACGCTGCTGGACGACTATATCCTCGCCTTGACCAAGGCCCGCAGGCCGCGAGTCTGCTTTCTGCCAACCGCCTCGGGCGACGCCGACCACTATGTTGTGCGCTTCTACCGGCGCTTCTCGGCGCTGTGCGAGGCTAGTCACATCTCGATGTTCCGCCGCGACCAGGGCGGGCGCGGCGTCGAGGATGACCTGGCCTCCCACCTGCTTGCTCAAGATTTGATCTATGTCGGCGGCGGTAACGTGGTGAGCATGCTCGGGGTTTGGCGCGCACACGGTCTGGATGAGGTTCTGCGCGAGGCGTGGCAGCGCGGGATCGTGCTCTGCGGCCCCTCGGCGGGCTCGCTGTGCTGGTTCGCCGAGGCGCTCAGCGCGTTTCACGGCCCGCCCAGGCGCGTCGGCGGTCTAGGGCTGCTCCCTTACTCCAACTGCGTGCACTACGACGCCGAGCCGGCACGCCGCGCCGAGTACCACGCACTCGTGGGCGAGGGCATGCGCGCCGGGTACGCCGCCGACGACGGAGTGGCGCTTCACTTCAAGGGGACCAAGCTCGACCGCGTCGTCAGCTCGCGCGAGCGCGGGGGCGCCTTTCACGTGCGACGCAGCGCCGGCCAGGTAAGAGAGACGGCGCTCGAGGTCTCCTACCTTGGCAAGCGCGGTAACCCGAGCAAACGCGGCGGCGGCAGAGCGAGCGACGCCGCCAAGCAACCAAGCCTGCCCGCCACCAGAGCCGTGGCGCTCGCGTGAGCGCACCTCTGCAGGGGGATCGGCGGCTGATCCTCGCGATGGGTGGCGGTGGCTTCACGATGGAGCCCGCCAACCCGCTGCTCGACGACTATGTCCTCACGCTCACGCAGGCCAAGGAGCCACGCGTCCTGTTCTTGCCGACCGCATCGGGCGACACCACCACCCAGATCAACGCTTTCTACGCGCGCTTTGGCGGGCGCGCGTGCGCGCCAAGCCACGTTTCGCTGTTTCGGCTCGGAGACCTCGAGCGACCGCTGGAGGAGATCGTGCTCGAACAGGACATCGTCTATGTCGGCGGCGGCTCGATGCGCAACCTACTGGCGATCTGGAGCGCGCACGGACTCGACAAGCTGCTCACGCGAGCCTGGCGTCGTGGCACTGTGCTGGCCGGGATCAGCGCCGGCGCGATGTGCTGGTTCGAGGGCGGCGTGACCTGCTCGAGCGGCGCCCCCGAGCCGCTCGCGGGCCTGGGCCTGCTGAAAGGCTCGCTCACCGTCCACGCCGACGGCGAGCCCGAACGCTTGCCGGTATGGCTGAACAGCGTGCGCGTGGGCGCGCTGCCGGGAGGCTGGGCGGCCGACGACGGCGTCGGCCTCCTGTTTCGCGGACGAAGCCTGGAGCGGGTAGTCAGCTCGCGCCCGGGCGCCGGCGCGCAGCGCGTTGACGCGATCGCTGGCGAGCTCGTGCGCCATCGCGTAGAGCCGGAGCTGCTTGGTAGCGACGAGTCGGCCATCCAGCCGCTGCTCGACGACGACGTCCGCGAACTGCGTCAAGTCCAGCGCCTGCGGCGCGAGATGACGGGCGAAGCACAGCGCTTCGACGACGCGTAGTTGGCAAACGCGCCCCCGTTAGACGCCGACCCGAATCCAAAGCTGCCTGGACGACCCGTGCCGCCTCGACGACCCGTGCCGCCTGGACGACCCGTGCCGCCTCGACGACTCGTAATAGTGCTGTCAGAGGCCGATACAGCCCAAATGGTGCTCCTCGTCTACAACCCCCTTTCTCGGATCTGGCATTTCCAGGAGTTCCAGGCTCCGATGTCGAAGTCACAGCGATGGCCGGCGAAGATGCAAGCGCGGCGAAGCCGTCGCCGGCGGACGACCGAGCCCTTCCTCCTGTCTTGCTTGCGCTCACGCTCACGACGGGTCTGATCGACGCCGCCAGCTATCTCGGCCTCGGACATGTCTTCACGGCGAACATGACCGGCAATGTCGTACTGCTCGGCTTCGGCTTGGCACATGCCGGTGGACTACCGGTCGTCGCCCCCCTGATCTCACTCAGCGCCTTTCTCCTCGGCGCGGGGATCGGTGGGCAACTTGGCATCGGCGTAGCCGAGAGACACGAGCGTGTGCTCCTAATCGGGGTCGGTAGCGAGGTAGCGTCGCTGGCGCTCGCGGCGATCCTTGCCTACGCGATGAATGTCAAGGTCGACTCGGGTAGTGCCTACGCGATCATCGCCCTGGTCGCGGTGGCGATGGGTATGCGCAACGCGATCGTGCGCAAGCTGGCGGTACCCGATCTGACAACGACCGTTCTCACGCTCACGCTCACCGGTATTGCCGCCGACACCACCGGAGGAGCCGCGCGAAAGACCCCGTCGCTGCGACGGCTGTCAGCTGTGACGGCAATGCTCCTCGGGGCGTTCGTCGGAGCTCTGCTCGAGAAGCAAAGCCTCAGCTTGCCGCTCGCCCTCGCCGCCGGGGCGGCCGCGTTGAGCCTCGGCGCCTACGCAGCGAACCGCGGCCGCGGACATGTCAAGCCGTCGATCTAGAGTGAAGCGTGTTCAGCAGATATGAGTTTGCGGGAATCCGAGGCTTGCGGCCCACCGCAGCGGATGGCTCACGGTCTCTGGCCGGCGAGCTCGACACAGAGCTGCTCCAGCAGCTGATGAACCTCTGGAACCTGGTGCGTCGTCTGGTCGGCCAATATCGTGCGAAGCTCGTCGCGACGAGCACTCAGCAGCTGGTCGGCCATCGCGAGACCCGCCGCCGTAAGCCGCGCCTCGCCATCCCCTTCGACCACGAGTCCCCGTTCGCGTAGCTCTCGTTCGACCGCCACGACACGCTCGCCCTCGATCGCCTGCTTTCGAGCCATTTCGCGCGTCCCGTCGATCCCATAGCTGTCGAATCGTGCCAGCGCCCAAATGGCTCCCGTGCTCAACTCGACGCTGGCACGAGCTCCCACCCTCTCGTTGAACGCACGCCGATCCTCGCGGCTGACGAGCACACTGAGCGCACGGTCGAGTTCGGCAAGCGAGCTCGGGCTCTTCGGCGCCGCCAGCGCGTCATCGAGCCCTTGACTTGTCGAGGCGGTCGCGCGCAATGGTCGCTCGCGCAAGCGCAGGCTGAGCAGGAATCCCAGCGCGCCCACCCCCGCCGCAACAAGGAAAACCGGTCGCAGCGCATGCACATAGGCATTCTCATAGGCAAGCCTGGCCGCGGGCGGCAGGCTCCCCACCTGGGCGCCGGTGAGACGCGCACCGCCTGCAACCTGGACTCCGAGCGCGCCGCCGATCACGTCGTGCAGCTCGGTGCGCAGACGGCTCGAGAAGATCGTGCCGAAGACGGCCGCGCCGATCGAGCCGCCGATGCCGCGCGCGAGCGTGACACCCGAGGTCGCGGCGCCGAGCACCGAATAATCGACGGCATTCTGCACGGCGAGCACCAGTACCTGCATCACCATCCCGAGGCCAAGGCCGAGCACCAGCAGGTACAAGTCAGCCGCGGCCGAGCTCGTACCGACATCCAGGCGTGAGAGCAACAGCAACCCAACCGTCATAGTCGCCGTGCCGGCGATCGGGAACAGTCTGTAGTGCCCAGTGCTCGAGATCACCCGCCCGGAGACAACCGAGGTGAGCACCAGTCCGCCCATCAACGGGACCAACCGCAGACCCGCCCCGGTCGGGCTCGAATGGAACACCGTCTGGAAGAACAGCGGCAGGAAAGTCACCGAGCCGAACAGCGCGAAGCCGACTATCAGCGAGAGCAGTCCGGCGATGCGGAAGACCTCGTCGCGCAACACGGGGATCGGCAGGACCGGCTCGCGCGCGCGTCTCTCGATCGTCAGGAACACACCGATCAGGACCACTCCCAGGGTCGCCACGAGCAGCGTCTGCCCCGAGCCCCACGCCCACGTGGTACCGCCGAGGCTCGCCACCAGCACGATCGCGCTCAACGCGCCTGCCAGCACGCCAGCGCCGAGATAGTCGATCGCGGGACGGCTGCGCACGCTCGTCGCCGGCAGCGTCGTCGCGATCACCGCCAACGCAACCAGACCGATCGGCAGGTTGACATAGAAGATCCAGCGCCACGACAGGTGCT
>DATHNH010000148.1:0-7181 GCA_035486255.1 Solirubrobacteraceae bacterium
CGGCACGAACCCCCAAGATGCAGCTCGCAGGCAGACTTCGACTCGCCCAGCTCGCGAGTCAGCCGCTCGTCGTCGAGCTCGGTCAGCTTGGGATGCGAGCAGGTATGTGAGCCCACCTCCCAGCCGAGGAGCGCGAGCTGCTCGAGCTCCGCCCAGGCGAGCGGTAGCAGTTCGCGCTCATGCTCAGACCCCAGCCAGCGATCGATGCCGGGCCAGGACATCGGCTGATCGCTACCGATGAAGTCGGTCGGCACGAAGATCGTCGCAGGCCAGCCAAGCTCTTGCAAGATCGGCAGTCCAAGCCGGGCGACCGACCTGTACCCGTCGTCGAAAGTGACCGCCACGGTGCGCCCCGGCGGCATCTGAGTGGCTTCGGAGAACGTTACCCCCCTGTAGCCACGGGCCACCAGGCGCCGCAGCTGGCGCGCAAACAACGCGGGCGTCGTCGACAGCTGGGCGGGGAAGCGCTCGCTCAGGGCGTGGTAGCAGAGGACCAACGTGTCATCGCTCATCCGCGGAGCTTCCGGGTCCACGGGAGGCGATGGGCGAACATCGGGTTGCGGGGCACCAGCACCCGATACGCGCACTTGTGCACGAATGCTCTGCGCCGCAGACGCGCCGAGGCGGCATACGCCACGAAGCGCTCTCGTACTCGCCGATACTCCGCGTGAGCCGCGAACATCTCCATCGCTTCGAGCTGACTTATGTGCAGGGCGTGATAGAAGGAGCTCGCCGGGTTCGGGATCGGATGGGGAAAGAGGTCATACCGCGACCAATGGCCCATATCCCAGCGATGAAGGTTGAGCGCCAAGGTCTCGGCCCCCGCCGCGAATCGATCGCCGGCCTCGCGGTCATCGAGCCCAAGCGCGACGTCGCGTAGTCCCCATAGAGCGAAAATGGCGCCGTTGAGGACATATGAAGCGGGCTCAGTCGGATACTCCTCGGGAAACTCGCGATCGCCCAGCATCGCCTGTACGCCGCCGCCCGAGCTTGGCACCGCGAAGGGCTTCAGCGCGAGTAGCGCCGCCTCCGCAAAGCGCTGCTCGCCCACTTGGGCATGTAGCCGGACGAGTAGGCTGGCGCCCTGTCCTTGCGCCATCGCCGACAGCCACGGTGGCGGGAGCGGCAGGGAATGAGGGTAGGCGAAATGATGCGTCCAACCACCCTCCGTCGGGCCAGCTCGCTCCTGAATCGCTACCAAGTGCTCGCCGCACGCGAGCGCCGCGGCGAGCCAGCCATCGCCCTCACCGGCCAGATAGCGCTCGTGGCATCCCAACCCCCATTGGATCACGTCTACGTGCAGCTGCTCTGCGAGTGGACTCAGGGCAGCCGGCGGCCAGCTCTGCTCCGCTGCCTTCACGCGCATGTCGATCGGGTAGCCGCTCACCCCATCGGCTTGGATGTGCGGCCCGAGCGGCAGCGTGAAGCTTTTCGCGCTGGAAAGGAAGCCGGGCGAGTCTCGTCCCGTGACTGTGCTCGCGACCTCCACTGCCATAGATTTATCAGCATGGCTGTCGCGCCGCCCCCCCGCCGCTTGCGCGTCATGACGCTGATCGACCATGCCGACGTGGTGGGCGGAGCGGAGCTGCTTGCCGTGCAGGTCGCGGCGGGGTTGGATCCGACGCGCTTCGAGTCCCACCTGTGTGCGTCACGCTCTCCCGACGAGGGGGTCGATCCCGCTGTGGACCAGGCGATCGCGCTGCTGCGGGAGGCGAATGTCAGCTACCACACGCTGGGTCGCCGGCGCAAGATCGACGTCTGGCGTTGGGGTCTATTCGTAAACCTGTTGCGCCGCGAGGCCATCGACATCCTGCATGCTCACAAGTTCGGCTCCAATGCCTGGGCGGTGCTCACCGGTCGTCTGGCGCGGGTACCGGTGATCGTGGCGCACGAGCACACCCGCAATGACCCGTACAGCTCCAACCGGCTGCGCACTCTCATCGACCGGCGGTTGATCGCCCGTCACAGCGACATGTTCGTGGCCGTCTCGCGCGCCGATCGACGCTACATGGTCGAGGCCGAGGGCATACCGCTTGCGTCGACCGTGTTTGTGCCCAACGGTGCTCCCGAGAGTCGTCACACCCCGGGCGTGGACGCACGGACACAGCTGGGCGTCGCGTCCGGCATCCCGACGGTCGGCAGCGCCGGCTTCATGCACAGACGCAAGCGCTTCGATCTACTTGTGCGTGCGGCGGGTGAGCTGCGTTCGGAGTTTCCCGACCTGCGTGTGTTCATCGCGGGCGATGGCGACGAGCGCGTCGAGCTCGAACGGCTGGTCTCGAGCATGGGTCTAGGGGAGACCGTGGTGCTCCTCGGCAGACGTACCGATGTGGTTGATCTGCTGCCAGGTCTCGATGTCGCCGTCTGCTGCTCGGATCACGAGGGCAGCCCGATCTCGGTGATGGAGTACATGGATGCCGCCAGGCCGATCGTCGCCACGAGGGTCGGAGGGAACCCCGATCTGATCGAGGACGGCGAGGATGGCCTGCTCGTGGAGCCCGGGGATCATCGGGCGCTCGCACTGGCGATCGGGCGGCTGCTGCGCGATCGTGAGCTCGGCGAGCGACTGGGCGCAGCAGCGCGGATACGGCGCCGCCACGAGTTCACTATGGAGGCGATGTGTCAGCGTCTGGAAGCGCTCTATTCGGAGCTCTGGCGATCGCAAGCAGTGCCGGACCGAGTGCCAGCAGGATCCACATGAGCTTGGAGTAGTTCTCGGATATGAAGAAAGAGGCCGCCAGGAAGCCGGCGGTGCCGACGAACACGCCCCGTGCGAGAAGCTCCAGCTCCAGCTCACCCGTTCTCGCCGCGACGCGGGCTGCCATCAGAGTGCAGCCTGCGCCCGTCGCGATGATCAGCAGAAGCAGGACGCCGCCGGGTATCCCGAGCTCGGCAAATGCCTGCAAGTAGGTGTTGTGAGCGATCTTCGGCGTACTGATTATGAAGTCACCTCGGTGTATGAGTCCGGGCTGAAGCAGGTAGTGGATCGAGGCGTACTGGAAGTTGCCCACGCCCACACCGTTCAGCGGGTGGGCACTCACCATCCGCAGGCCGACCGTCCAGAGATCGGTGCGTCCCGTCCCCGTACCGACTTCTGTCACGCGTTCGCGCGCCGGCAGAGATGCGACCGAGACGAAGTAGAAGACGGCACTGGCGCAGATGGCCACGGCCGCGGCGAGCATCGGCGCGCGCCAACGCCCGGCGACCACGACCGCGACTAGAGCGGCAACGCCCAGAGCCACGAGTCCACCGCGGGATAGCGACAGCACGATTCCGCCGAGGCAGAGAACGGCGGTGCAGGCACATGCCCCCCGCACGAATGCCGGACGAGCACGGTCGAACAGGACCGCCGACGCAAGGAACAGCCCAACCACGAGCGCAGCCGCCAATTCGTTGGCGTCGCCGATCGTGCCGGTCGCGCGCGCGGGTTCGAAGGCACCCGGATTTGGCGGCGGGCTCAGAACGCCGGCGACCGCCGCGAGTGCGGCTCCGGCGATCAACATCATCACCACGGCGAAGACATGCTTGCGATTGCGGATCGCCGTATAGGCGATCGGGAACAGCAACAGGTTGGGTAGATAGCGGAACAGGGCGGTGAGGGCGGCGCCATGCACCGGCGACCAGACGATGCTCAGTGTCGCCCATGCGGCGAAGCCGATCAGCGCAACGGTCAGCCAGGGACGATCGCGTGCGAGGCTTGGACTGTCGCGTCGACTTGTGATCGTCGCAAGCCAGGAGATCGCCAGCAGCAGCCCCGCGATCTTCGCAAGGCTGAGCGCTTCGATCGTCGGCAGTATGTCCAGGAAGCTGAGAAAGGCCAGTACGCACAGGGCGACGGTCACATTGCTCAACACCAGTGCCGCAAACGCGAGCCCGAACGCCAGCCCGACCCCGATCTTCGGGTTGAGCCCCGACAATGCGCCGACTGCCGCGGCGGCGGTCAAGGCCCCGAGCAGCATCAGTGGCTGGGTGCTCGAGCTGCGGCGGAGACTCATCCCGCGGACGCTCATCCCGCGCTCCACCCGTACTTCACGACCTCGTCGCGCTGCCCTCGGTCGCCCGTGGCCGCGAGCCGGGAGCGTAGTAGTAGCCGCCGCGACTGGCTCTTTCGACATCGACCAGCACCATGCCGAGTGGTTGCACGTGGTTTTGCGCGAGCAGCTCTCCGAGCTCGGCCAGAGTGTTCATGCGGCTGGTCCCCAAGCGGGCGACTATCAGTACCTCGTCGGCGGCTTGTGCCAGCGGCAGCGCGTCGACGATCTGACTGAGCGGAGGCGAATCGATCACCACATAGTCGGCAAGCGATTGCGCTGCCCGCAACATCTCGCGCGCGACCGGCAGCGCGAGGCGATCGGCGGCAGCAGGTTCCGGCCGCTCGACCAGCAGCATCTTCAGATTCTCAGGACAGCCGGGAACCTCCGTCAGGGCGTCTCGCACGCTCACCTGGCCCGACAAGACGCCGAGCAGACCAAAGCCGATGTCGACTCCCAACGCCGCGGCGAGACTTGGCCTGCGCAGATCCGCCTCGATGAGTATCACCTGCTGACCGGTATGCGCGAGTGCGTCAGCCAGATTCAGCGCGGTGCTGCTCTTGCCCTCCGAAGGGGAGCTTCCCGTGACCAGAATCGACTGGCCCATAGTTCCCTCGTGCTCGCCCGTGAACATCGACGCGCGAAGCGTCCTGTAGGCCTCGGCGGTCTGCGAGCTGAGTCGATCGGGAAGTAGCGGCCCGGCGCTCCGGGAGCCAGGCTCGCGTGGGACGCGACTGAGTATCGGTAGCCGAAAGATCTCGCGCAACTGCTCTTCGCGTCGCAGCCTCGGATCGACGTTCTGCAACACGAAGGCCGCCCCCAGGCCGAGGATCAAGCCCGCGAACAGGCCTGCCACCAGGGAGATCGCCTTCCTGGGGGAGGACGGGGCCGTGGGGACTTCCGCGAGCGCCGCGACGCTGACCGTCGGATCCGGTTGAGCGCGCAGCTCTTCCAAGCCGGCAAGTCGCGAGGCGACCGATTCGTTTCCGCTCGCACCGAGCTGCTGCTTGGACTCGTGTTCGAGCTCGATCCTCAGGAGCGCGATCGTTTTTTCCTCGATCGCATGTACCCGCTGTGTGCGGATCGCGACGGTCTGTTCGGCAAGAGCGTTGGCGATCGCCTGTGCCCGGGCCGGCGTCGAGGCGCTTGCCGTGATGCTCACGATGCTCGTGTTCGCAAGTGGCACGGCGTTGACCTTGGCAAGCAGCTTGCGCGGCGTTTCGTGGAGTCTAAGGGTCGAGATCACGCCGTCTGCGATCTGGTCGGTTGTGACGAGGCTGGCGGCCGTCGCCACGTCTCGTCCCGGATCGTTGGAGGTCGAGATCAAACCGAGGCCGATGGTGGTCGGGTCGGATGGTTCCACCGGCGTGATGAGCAGCTGACTCGTCGCCTCGTAGACCTTCGGCGCCAGCGCGACGTACAAACCGGCGCCTGCGACGGCGACGATCACGCACGCCAAGACGACCCGCCATCGCTCACGGATCGTTCGTGCGTAGCGCTGAAGTCCTTCCTCCTCCAGACGCGGACCCAGCCAGGCGGCCGCCTCATGGTTGCTCGCTACCATTGGCCTCTACTATGCCAGTTGGCGAGGCGGCACGGGACATAAAGGCCGCCGATAGGCCGTTGGTAAGCGTGCTCGTGCCCGTGCTCGACGAGGCCTCGAGTATCCGCGACACGGTGGCCGCGATGTTGGCTCAGCGGGTCACCGGGCCGATCGAGCTGTTGCTCGCGGACGGCGGCTCCAGCGACGGGACTCGCGCGCTTCTGGAGGAGCTCGCTGCTGATGATCCTCGCGTCCGAGTCTTGCGGAATCCGAGGGGATGGACGCCGAGCGGGCTGAACATATGTCTGCGTCATGCGCGGGGCGAGTATGTGGCTCGTATGGACGCTCATAGCTTCTATCCGGAGGGCTATCTGCAAGCGGGGATCGATCGGCTCCGAGCGGGAGGGACCGACTGGGTGAGCGGCCCGCAAACGATCGCCGGCGCCGGGCGCGTCCAACGCGCGTTTGCGCTCGCGTTGGAGAGCCCTCTCGGGCGAGGGGGCTCGCGTCGTTGGGCGGCGGGCTTGGGCCACGGCGAGGTGAGGCGGGAATGGGATCTTGACAGCGGTGTCTTCACCGGTGTTTGGCGGCGCGAGAAGGTTCTGGAGATGGGCGGATGGGACGAGCGTTGGTGGCGCAACCAGGACTCCGAGATGGCCGCGCGTTTCCTGGAGCAGGGATCGCGGCTGGTGTGCCTGGCCGAGATGGCCGCGCGCTATCTACCGCGAGATACGCTGCGCGGGCTTGCCCGTCAGTACGAAGGCTACGGCTTCTACCGGGCCGCCACCGCTCGGCGCCACCCCGACACGCTGCGCCGTTCGGCGCTGTTGATGCCATTGCTGGTGTGCTGTTGGATACTCGCGCTGCTTGCTCCACGACCGCTCAGAGGTCTCGCCCGAGTCGGCGTCGCCGTCTACGTGGCGACGCTCGCCGCCACCGGGACCGTCGCCGCGCGCAAGAGCCCCCCGGCTGTGGCGGCGAGCGTGCCCCTGGTGTTGGCCACCATGCACCTGAGCGCCGGGCTGGGTTTCCTGCGCGGGATGCGAAATTTCGGCGTCCCCTGGCAGGCGCTGGCGCGAATCGCCGCGATACCGGGCCACGAGAGGTTTGCCTCCCGAGCCACGGAAGAGGCGGTCTACGCGCCCTCGCTGGAGCGCTGAGGGATGCGGCTCTGCGTGTACACCGACTATGCCTATTCGCAGGTCGACGGGGTCTTCTACGGGCAGCGAGCTTTCGTGACCTTCATGTGCGAGGTCGGCGATTCGTTCGACGAGATGGTCGTGCTCGGTCGGCTCGACCCAAATGCGGGACGCTCGCGCTATCGGCTGCCACAAGGCGTTCGCTTCGTCGCTCTGCCCTACTACGAGAGCCTCACGCAACCGCTGCGCGTGCTCACTGCTCTGATTCGCTCGCTGCGTAGGGTCTGGCGCGAGCTCGACTCGGTCGACGTCGTGTGGCTGTTCGGCCCTTACCTGCATTCGTTCGTGTATGCGCTGCTCGCGTTGCTGCGTGGGCGCCCGGTGGTGCTCGGTGTGCGCCAGGAGTTGGTGCGGTATACGCGCACGAGACATCCGGGCCGCCGGCTGCTCGTGATTGCGGCGTACCTG
>DATHNH010000149.1:0-3511 GCA_035486255.1 Solirubrobacteraceae bacterium
CATGTCGGGGTACAGATGATGCTCGACCTGGAAGCTCAGGTTGCCGGCCATGAAGTGAAACAGCGGGCCGCCTTCGATGTTCGCCGAACCGAGCAGCTGGCGCACATACCAGCCACCACGCGTCTCGTCGGCTACCTCCGCTTGGCTGAAGGTATAGGTCTGGTCGGGGAAGTGCCCGCAGAAGATGATCGAGTAGGCCCAGACATTGCGAACTATGTTCGCCGTGAAGTCGGCGGTCAGCGTCGACTTGAACGCGCGTTGCACGGCCTCGCCGATTCCCCCGGTCGTGGCCATGCCGGCTGAGTCCGTGGATTGCCGATCTTTGCTTCCCGGGGTCGTGGCTCCTCGAACTTTGGCTAGCTCGATCGCGCCGGCGACTGCCGCCGAAAGCAGTGGGAAGGCGACGTAGTCCTTGACGACCTGCCGGCGTGCCTTGACGCCGATCGCCCGCAGCTCCTCGATCAACTGCTGCTTGGACTTCTCGCCGGCGTGGATCGCGTCGAAGTTGAGATCGTGCAGCGCCACGCCCCACTCGAAGAACCCCATCAGCAGCAGGTTGTAGAAGGGCTGCAGCAAATACACGGGGTTCCACGGCTGGTGGGGATCGATGCGCATGATCTCATAGCCCAGATCGCGGTCCTTGCCACGGATGTTGGTGAACGTGTGGTGCTCGTAGTTGTGCGAGTGCCGCCACGCGTCTGCCGGCGAAGCGGTGTCCCAGTCCCAGCTCTGGGAATTGATGTCGGGATCGTTCATCCAATCCCACTGGCCGTGCATCACGTTGTGGCCGATCTCCATGTTCTCGAGGATCTTGGCGATCGACAGCGAGGCTGTGCCGGCCAGCCACAGCGGCTTGTAGCGCGACCCCAGCAGCATCGCGCGTGCCGCGAGCACGAGCTGACGATGCAACTTGATCGTGGCGCGAATGTAGCGCGAGTCGCGATCGCCTAGGTCTGCGAACACCTCGTCGTGGATCGCGTCGAACTCGCGCCCGAGCTCCTCCAGCTGCCCCGGCGTCAGCCTGGCCAGCGGGCTCTCTGTCTCATTCGCGTCGGCCGTCGACATTTGCGAAGGCGGCGTAGCCCCGCTCGGGGCTGTCGAAGGGGCGTTGGGGGGGATCGATGGCTTCTCGGCGTGGATCGTTGACATTGGGGCTCCTTCGGTGGTCGTGTCTATCGTTCAGAGGTCGATCTCGACGGCGCCCTCAGGCGCGTTTATGCAGGTGCGCAGCATCTCCCCGGGCTGGCCGTGCACGAGTCCGGTGCGCAGGTCGCGCACCCGTCCGGTGCGAAGCCTCCCCACGCACGTGTGGCAGATACCCATGCGACACCCGTAGGGCAAGCGCGCACCCGCCGCTTCCCCCGCCACGAGGATCGGCTGCTCACCATCGCTCGTGGCCTTCACGCCGCTGCGGCAGAAGCGGATTTCTCCACCACGGCCGCGCTCCCCGTCTCCGACCGCCGTGCCCGGTTGGAAGTGCTCGACATGCAGTCGACCTGGGTCGCCGGCTTCTCTCCAGTGCTGCTCCATGCCCTCCAGCAGGCCCGTCGGTCCGCACACGAACGCCTCGCGCTCCCGCCAGTCCTCGCACAGCTCGTCGAGCTGATCCGGAGTTACGCGACCCTGCTCACCCGTCAGCCGTAGGTGCAGTCTGTATCCGCGGTGGCGAGCGTGCAGCTCGCGCAGCTCCCGCGCGAAGATGACTTCTTCGGCAGAGCGGGCGCAGTGCACGTGAGTCACGTCCTCGATCGTGCGGCGGGCGGCGATGCTGCGCAGCATGCTCATGATCGGGGTGATGCCGCTCCCGGCGCTGATGAACAGGATACGCCCAGGCAGCGGCTCGGGTAGCACGAATGTGCCTTCCACGCCGCCGAGGCGCACGATCGTGCCAGGACGGACGCGCCCAAACAGGAATGGTGAGACCTTGCCGCCCTCCACGAGCTTCGGCGTGATCGAGATGCAACCGTCCGAGCGTCCCGGCTCGGAGGTCAGGGAGTAGGCACGCCAGTGGTGCACTCCATCCACCTCGATTCCCAGACGGACGTACTGCCCCGGTCGGTGGTGCTCCCATTCCCAGCCAGGCTTGATCAGCACGGTCACGGCGCTCGGCGTCTCGCGCTCCACGCGTTCGATGCGTCCGCGCAGCTCGCGCGTCGACCACAGCGGGTTGACGAGCTCCAGGTAGTCGTCGGGCAGCAGCGGCGAGGTGAACGATCGCACCAGAGCCAGCACGCGGCGCCGGCCGGCGGGCACGCGTGGTGGCGCGCCGCGTTCAGCCACGGGGAGGCGCGGGGCGAGAGGAGGCGGTTACGGGCCTCGGCGGGTGGGATTTGGAGAGCAAACTCATCTGACCTCGATCAATGCTACCTCAAATGAGGTTACATGCAAGATGGTATCCTGGATTGAGGTGGCAGGATCGCGAACCGATACGGCTGATGTACCCCAAAGAGGCTCCTCCGACGCGTCTTCAGATCACGACGAGGAGTCAGGTGATGGCCTCACCATCGAGCAGCTTGCCGCTGAGGTCGGGATGTCGGTACGCAACATCCGCAACCACCAGTCACGCGGCCTGCTACCAGCGCCGGAGGTTCGCGCGCGGATCGGCTACTACGACGCCGACCATGTGGCTCGGCTGCGGCTGATCCTCGACCTGCAGGCAGACGGCTTCAACCTTGCGTCCATCGAGCGGCTGATGAGCTCCTCCGGCGGGGCCGCCGGACGGCTGCTGGGGCTGCGCAACGCGATGACCACCCCATATGCGACCGAGGCCCCGGAGGTAGTCACCGGCGATGAGCTCCAGCGTCGCTTTGGCGATGTCGACGCGAAGACCGTCGAGCGCATCCGTAAGCTCAAACTGCTGATCCCGCTCGGCGACGATCGTTTTGAAGTTCCGAGCCCAGCGCTCATGAAAGCCGCCGAGGAAGTCACCGCGCTCGGCATCTCGCTGCACGCCGCCCTGGCACTCATCGAGCGAGTAAGCCATGACTGCGAATCGATCTCACGAGCCTTCGTAAAGCTGTTCCTCCGGGAGCTGTGGGAGCCGTTCGAGCAGGCCGGCCAGCCGGATGAGCGCTGGGAGGAGATGATCGATGCAACTGACGCATTGCGTCCAATCGCCTCGGAGGCGCTCTTGGCGGTCTTCAAGCAGCGCATGACGACTCAGGTCGAGCGAGCTTTCGGCAGGGTGCTCGAGCAGCAGGCCAAGCGCTCGAAGTAGGCCCCGCACACTCTCACTTAAGCTCCGAGTAAAGCGGTTGCGCATCAAACGCGCAGTGCCTGTGTTTGCACTGTCGAAAGCCCAAATCACGCAGATACGCAAGGGAGGCGTTTGATGCGCTCACGTACGCTGATTCCGGCCGTAACGGCCGTCATATCGTTGCTCGCGCTCGTCCCGTCGAGCGCCTTCGCACGCAAGCACCCAAGTCCAAGCGGGCGCTGCATCGTAAGTATGCAGGTAGCACCTCGCCAGATCGTGGCTGGGGACCCCGTAGTTATCTTCGGGCGGCTTCGC
>DATHNH010000150.1:0-3470 GCA_035486255.1 Solirubrobacteraceae bacterium
CTTCCCCGCGGACGAAACCACGGATCAGAGCCCCCGTCAAAACCGGTCCGGCTCAAGGGCGGCGGTGCGTATGAGCCGTTGATCGGGAGAGCTGCAGACGAGCGAGGTCGCTTGGGCGTGGCTGTGGGCTCCCGGTGGCAGCGGCTCGCTTGCTGCCGCAAGCAGTGAGGGCGAATGCTCGGATGACTATACGACCATAGTAGAAGACGCGGGCGGTATTGGTGGACTTTCTGAGTAGCGGCCTAAATCACCGGAGGTTCTGGCTCCCATGAAGTGGGTCAGCAGCGGACGTCGGGTCTACGCAATTTGCACGATGATTGGTATCGGGCTGTCAGGGTGTGGGGCCTCCAATCCACATCGGGGTCAGTCGAGTCACCCAAGTGGATTTGAGATGTATAGCACCGAGCGGTTGATACAAGGCCAGATGCCTGATGGAGGTACATTCGCTATAACAGGTGAACGCTATCGCTTTCATGGCGAAGCCTATTTCGGGCTAAAGGCCACTGTCAGTGGGTCTAGCGGCCGCCATCGGCCGAGCGGCGGAACAAGTAGCACATCGATCAAGTTGCAGCGCAAACAGCCCCTGCTTACCCTGTTCATCCAGACTAGCTGCGTGGATGCGCGTCCATATGTTCTAGCGGCAGGTATCGTTCGCGCGCTTGGCGATATTGTCATCGCTATAAATCACACGAGGTCTATTACTACGCTGCGCCAACTACCGATTCCGGCGAGGTTTCGTGTGGGAGGGACGCTTGCGTATGCACTGCTTCCGTGGTTCCCTAGTCAGATAATCGTCCGATCGCCGAATGGAAGGATTCTGACGCGCGAACGTTATACAGGTTTGCCGTCAGAACGCTGCACTGATGAACTAAGCGGCGCCACGAGCGGGGCAGTTGGCTGATCTTGCCCGTCGGTGCAGGCGCAGCCGGCAATAAGGCTCTGGACTGGCTATTCAGCGTGGCCGAGAGAAGGCTGTCCCGAAATTTCGATAGACGCCAGATGTCTTTTGGCAATGACAAAGACGGCAGGGCCTGTGATCCATCCTGCGCGTTGTTCGCATCGGTTCCCGGGCCAGACTACGGGTTTCGGTTTAGGCGTATGAGGAGCGTCATGCAGCGTGCTATCGCTATGTCAGTCTGTGTCGCGCTCCTGCTTGTAGCGCCACCGCTTTCTTTCGCCTTGAATGCTAACCGGTTGTCAGATGCGACTGATCTCGCCACTACCCAGGGATACCTGCGAGCGGATTATGCGGCGATTCACGCCGCGAGTATCGACGGCGCAGTTCGTCGTGCATCGCTCAACAGGTATGTGCACACCCTAGACAACGAATGTCATGCTGTCGCCTCACATCTGCGCCGAAGTACTCCTGGCTCGGCGCCACGGGCCTCGCCAGCGAATTCGGCGCCTCGGGCGCGAGCAGCAAGGGTGGCGGCGCGTATGAGCCGTTGATCGGGAGAGCGCTGCAGAGCAGCGCTCTCGCCTCCCCCGGGAGCTTCCCCGATGGCACTGGCGGCGTCGGGATCGTGCAGGCGAGCTACACAAGCTCGCTCTCTGAACAGATGCTGCAGATCGCGCTACAGCATGAAGCGGCGCAGGAACGGGCGGCGCGGCTTGAAGCGGAAGCGAAGGCGAGAGAAGAAGCGCTCTTCACTGAATGTCCGGCGAGCGCTTTGTCCGCGCGGCACAGGCACCGTACGTTGATGTCGCTACGCTCGATGCCAGAGGTTTGTGTATGGACGTTACACCGACGGCATCCGAGGGTCTCGCACGCAATGCGTTCAGCTGAAGACCAATCCGTCGACTATGACGACGGAGGCGGTGTCGAGGTTGTGTCCGAGTCGGATCGCGGGGATGCCGCAGAGCAGGACCTGAAGCCCGCCGTGGCGAAAGTCGCGCATCGCTCGCGCGCGCTTCTTCGGACTGACCGTCGCGGCCTTGCCGTCGCGTTCCTCGACGATATGCCCGGCCTTCACACCCTTTTCCAGCAGCCGATCGCACAGCCAGCGTCCCGTCTCGATCAGGTCAGAGCCGACGAGGATCTTCTCCCCCGCCCGCACGTGCTCGAGGATCACCTCGAGCGCCTTTAGGTTCTTCGGCGTCCAGTTGGAATGCTCGACGCCGGCGAGGCCGGGCCAGTCGCGATCGGTCGCCGCCTCGGGCGCGGTCGTCGCGTACTCTAGCTTTGTCAGCTGGCCGCAGCCGGCGGCGAAGCGCTCGATCATCCCGCTCTGCACGAGCGCGTGGTCGGGGTACTTCCACGTGAAGAACCGGGCGAAGCGCTCCTTGCTCAGCCACAGCTCGTAGAGGCTGCGCTGGGCGACGCCCATCGGCGCCCTGACAGTCCTCAGCGTGCATGGGACGATCGGCTCGCCGAAGTCGCGCTTGCGCCGGCGGATCATCGCGCCCGCCGACAGTCGCCAGAAGCGGCTGACGTTCGTGATCTGCGGCAGCACCTTGCGCTTCTCCCGACGATGCTGCGTAGCCGAGCCTCGGCGACCGTAGGTGTACTCGATCACGCAGAAGTCGGCCTCGAACGCGGCCAGGCCGCCGTCGTAGCTGTAGGGGAAGCACAAGCTCGAGTCGCCCAGGCACCACCACATCAGCCAGAAGACCTGGTTTACGTAGTTGGAGATCGGCGTGCCCGTCGCGAGCAGGCGGTTGCGGGCGCGCAGTCCGCGGATCGCCTTGCTTCGCTGCGATGAGTCCCCCTTGATCAGCGTGCCCTCGTCGATGCAGATCACGCCGTCGGCGAAGGCGTGGGCGAGGTGGTGCGCGGCGCTCTTGACGCGCAGGCGCTTGTGGACGTAGCCGCAGCTGCGTGTGCGCCCGGTGATCTCGTCGAGCTGCAGCGCCGAGCAGACGTGAGGGCTCTCCTTCTGCCAGCCGTCATCGTGTGAGGCGTGGCAGCTCGGGCAGAACTCGCTGGAGTCAAGGACGACGCGCTGCTGCTCGGCCCCGACGGTCTTGAAGGTGGCGGGCGGCAGCGGCTCGTTCTTTACACCAAGCAGCGAGAGCACCTCGTAGTGGACGATGTACCAACCCTCGCCGCCGTCGCGCAGGTGACGAGCCACAGCGCGAGCGTGCGCGGGCGTTGAGATGTGCTCGACCTCGATACCGAGCTTCTCGGAGATGTCCAGGCGGTACTGCGGGATCAGGTCCTGGGGCACGATGAACAGGACCTGGTTGCGCGCGCCGTTGCGCACCGCGCCGAGCGCGTAGCCGGCGGCGCCGAGCGTCTTGCCGCCGCCCTGCTCCCAGCTGAGGATGAAACCGCCGCCGTCCTTGGTCTTCGTCAGCGCGCGGGCGAGGTCCTCGCGCTGGAAGCGCTTCCAGGCGAAGTCGGTGTCGGGGCTGGCCCCGGCGATCTCCTCGAGGATCTGACGCTGGTGCTCGACCTCGTTCGGGAACCGCGTGGCGATGTCGCCGGGGTTGGGGATCTCGAAGTGCTCGAGCAGGTAGGTGATGTCCTC
>DATHNH010000151.1:0-17314 GCA_035486255.1 Solirubrobacteraceae bacterium
CCCGAATAGTGATCGCGTCTCTTGACATTCGGGCTGGACGCGGCTAGCGTGCGGCCCGTCAGGTTAGATAAAGGCGGAAACTGGGCACACTCGCCGACGAACATTTAGGCAAAAGAAGATCTCAGCACGAGTCGTTGATGACTCGGAACGGATGCGGGCATCGTGCTGATTGTTGTTTCAACACGCGTCAAGGGAGACAACGTTGGAGGCGGTAAGTAGTCAGGTGGAGCAGAAGCTCGCTACGCCAGCGGACTTCGACGCGGCACTCTCCACCGGCTCGCCTCGCCCACGGGGCTTGGGGCGACGCGGAGGCGGGCCTGCGCCGATACTCGAGACGCGGGGGCCTGCGGCGAGCCTACTGCGCGACGCGCTTTTTCGCAGACTCCTGTTCACGGGGGATGTGCTCGCGATTCTGGGTGCTTTCGCGCTCGCGATCGAGCTCACGGGCGGACAGCTGCATCTGCTGCGCATCTGCCTTGCGGCTCTGCCACTGGTGGTGCTCGGCGCGAAGCTGTTCGGCTTGTACGACCGCGACGAGGCCGTCATCCGCAAGACCACGCTCGACGAGGCGCCCAAGCTGTTTCAGCTCGCCACGCTGTGTGCGCTCGTTGCATGGTTGGCCGGCAAGCAGCTCGGCTACGGCACGCTCACGCGCGACGATGTTCTCTTTCTGTGGGTTGCCCTCGCCGCCCTGTTGCTGGTGGCGCGCTGCTGTGCGCGTGCGGTAGCCCTGAGGGTGGCGCCGGTCGAGCGCTGTCTGTTCATCGGCAGCGCCGCTTCCGAAGCGACGATTCGCTCGCGCATGTCCAACCACGGCGGCGTGCGGGCCGAGGTCGTGGCTCACGTCGACCTGCACGAGATAGCTCCATGGTCGACCGACGCGTTCTCTCACGAAAAGCTCGAGGAGATAAGCGAGCTCGCCCGGGGACTCGACGTTCACCGTGCGATCGTCGCGCCTTCGAGTGGCGAAGCGGGTGAGATGCTCGATCTCGTGAGAACCCTGAAAGCCGTGGGGATCCGTGTCAGCGTGGTCCCGATGCTGTTGCAGGTCATCGGCTCATCGGTCGAGTTCGACGACCTGCACGGGGTCACGTTGATGGGGGTGCGTCGCTTCGATCTCACGCGCTCCTCGGAACTGGTCAAGCGCGCCTTCGACCTCGTAGGTGCGTCTCTGGGCCTGTTGGCGATCTCGCCGCTGATGATCGCGATCGCGATCGCGATCAAGCTGGACAGCAAAGGGCCGGTGTTCTTCCGTCAGCAGCGCGTCGGACGCGACGAGCATCGCTTCGGCCTGTTCAAGTTCCGCACGATGGTGCCCGACGCGGAGGCGCTCAAGCATACGCTCGCCGATCGCAACGAGGCCCAGGAGGGACTGTTCAAGATCGCCGAGGACCCGCGCGTGACGCGTGTCGGAGGGTTTCTGCGCAAGACCGCCCTGGACGAGCTGCCGCAGCTGTTCAACGTGCTACGCGGCGAGATGAGCCTGGTCGGACCGCGCCCGCTGATCGACGACGAGGATCGGCGTATCGAGGGCTGGTCCCGCCGGCGTCTGGCGCTTCATCCGGGCATGACCGGCCATTGGCAGATTCTCGGGCCGGCCAGGGTCTCCTTGCGGGAGATGGTCGCTATCGACTACCTGTACGTCGCCAACTGGTCGCTATGGACGGACGTAAAGATTCTCTTGCGCACGGTCCCCCACGTGCTCTGCCGTCGCGGGCTTTGAGCTCGATGCCACAGGCGTCGCCCGCAGCACCTCTGCCATCGCCCGGTCGAACGATGCGCGCCTGGTAGCAAGCAAGCTGGGAGAGCGCTCCCGTCTTGCCGCTGAGCGTACGGGGCGGCCGGCGAGCCGTGCCACGAGCGCTGTCAGCGTGACGAGCCAGACGACCGATATCAGGGGGACGATCATGGGCTTTGGGCTCTATTCGCGTGCATTTCGTCGATTCCTGGAGACCTATCCATCTGATCGGACGCTTGCGCTTCCTATTTGATACCCGACCGTCCGGACTGAACCAATGTCCAAAGCTGGTCGGACATAAGTCCAAGTTGTGCGTATCGCCTCATATTCCTTTACCCGCAGCCGAGCTCTTCAATCAATCCAGGACTCAGTCCTGAATGACGCCGAACTCCTGCGTGTAGGTCGCGCCGGGTTGCCCGCCGGCGAGCGATGGCGGCGCTGCGGGCTCGACGCCGAGCCCGGTGTCCCGATATCCGCTTGTGAGGATGTTCGCGAGATGCTCTGGCGAGGCGATCCAGGCAGCCACGATCGAGCTGGGCGTCGCCAGGTAGCCGGTGCCCCAGGCGATGTTCTCCCCGATCGTGTAGCCCACCTGCGAATTGGGGATGTAGCCACTCGCCAGCACTCGTTCCAGCTGTGTTTCGCCGGTTGGCGTGGTGTGGGAGAAGTAGTCTTTGCTCAACATGTCCGCGCTGTGCTGCTGAGCTACCTGTGCAAGCTGTGCGCTGATAGCCAGCGGCAGCTCGTTGTTGCGAGCGCGCTCCTGGTTTATGAGGCACAGCGTGGCTTCCTGGACCTCTTCGAGATCGCCGGGTTCGGGGGTCAGGTCGGTGTTCTGGCAGGGCGTGGCCAGCACGCCTGCGATCGCGGCGCTCGTCGGCGGCAGGCTGACCGTCACGACCTGTGCTGCTTTTCGATCCGCGCGAGCGCCGTGGCCTGGGCCTCCGGCGCCGACGGGAGTGCTCTGGCGAGGCGGCGATTCGCTCGTGTGCGAGTGGCTGCTGGTCTCGGCGCCCGGCCCGCGATGCGTGCGCTTGTCGTGACGAGTGCTGCTCGGCGTCGGGCAACCGTGTGGCCGTGCGTGCCGGCCGCGTCCGTGGGAGGCATGGCAGCCGCGGCTGTGCTTGGAGCGAGGTCGTGCTGCTCGCGTACGCGCTGCGCTCGCCATGGCTCCTGTTGCCCGGCTGCTCGTGCTCGAGGCCGATGCAGCGAATGCGACGGTGGCGGTGAGCCAGCAGCCAGCGCTGAGAAGCATCGCCATGAGAAGTGTTCGTCGAGCGCTCACCCTTGCGCTATCGGCAGTCGAACACGCCTAAATGAGCGGCGCGAAACGGCCTGGACGAGCAGAAGCAGTATGCCGCGAGCCGTGCGCGGCTTTATGCTGGGAAAGATGGCGGAGGACCGCGCATGAGATTCGGGGGCCTACTCGTGGCGCTAATCCTGGTCGTTGGTCTGGGCGGCGCTGTCATCGCCTTGCACAGCCGCGAACAGAACACGCAGTTCGTCTCCCAGCAGCAGGCGCTCGCGCCGGTCCGGGCCGGCGAGCTCGAGCGGCTGATCCTCACCACGAGCGATCCGCGTCCTGGATATGACCATCCGCCCGCTCGCGCGCGCCTGGCGCGCTGTGTCTCGTTTGCGCCGCGGGCTGCTCTAGGCAACCCGTGGAGCTGTGTCGTGCGCTACGCGCATCCTCCAGATGTGCGCTACCGCGTGACGGTTCGTGCCGAGGGTTCGATCTACGGATCCGGACAGCCTGAGGGCGCTCCTTTGCGCGGCGTGCTGACCGTCAGGGGATGCTGCGTGGTACCTGGCCAGTGAGAGCCGAGGCGGATCTCAGCCGAGCTCTGTGCGCAGCTTGCCCAGAGCGCGATATATGCGGCCCTCGACGGCGCTCTCGCCCTCTCCGAGGACATTCGCGACGTCGCGCAGCTTGAGGTCCGCGCCGAAGCGCAGAGCGAGCGCCTCGCGCTCGTCCTCGTTCAGCCGGCTCAGTGCCCTGTGCAGCTCGTCACGGCGCTCCACGGCGCTCAGCGCTGGATCGGCTTGCTCTTGGCTCGTGCCTGCGCCGACGTGTTGCAGAGCGCGCTCTTCGTGGGTGCGTCGGCGTGCCTGGTCGCGCAGTAGATTCAGCGCGATCGTGTAGAGCCAGCGTCGCTCGCTTCCCTTCCTCGGATCGAAGCGCTGGCGCGAGCGCAACACACGCTCGAAGGTCTCCGACAGCAGGTCCTCGGCCAGCGCGCGATTGCCCGTGTGATAGACGAGGAAGGAATAGAGCCGCTCGGAGTGCTCCTCGAACAGTCGCTCAAAAGTGTCGGTCCGCATGCGCAGTGACATTCTTGCTGGTCCGGCGGAGCCGAGACGAGTGGATGCTCTGGAGGGTGTCATTTCGTGAGCCATCGGCTTCCTTCCTTGTGCGATGTGCCGGCGATGAGACTGGGTCTGGATGGGCACAAGGGCTCCGGAGAAATATCTCCGGAGCCCTTGTGCGCCCTTGCGGTGGAGCGCTTCTCCTACCGCCGTGCCTGGTGTTCTGCTCGGTTGGCCCCTAGCAGAGTTTGTAGACGTGAGTCTGTGTAACGGTTTTGCCGCTGCTCGTGACCGCGGTGATCGTGACGGTGGCCGAGCAAGGCAGGTTGGCGATGCTGACGTTCGCCTTGGCCGCTTTGCCCTTGAGTATGGACACGACTTTGCCGTTGACCTTCAGCGTGACCTTCCTGAGCTTCGTCTTTTTCGAGACGTCGATGTGGATATTCACGCGCTTGTTGCTGGTCGTGGCCTTCTTGGTAGTGCTGGTGCCGAGCACGCCGTTGTTGGTCGGCGAGGTGACCGTGACTGTCGAGCCGTTGTAAGAGTTGGTGATGTTGTTCGTGACGTTGTTCGTCGTGTTGTTGGTTTCGTTGATCGTGTTTTTGTTGAAGCTGTTTTCGTTGCAGGCGTAGTTTTCGGCGTTGCTGCCGTTTTCGTTGCCGATGTTGCCGTTGCCGTTGCTGATGTTGCATTCCCCGCCGTACTGGGCGTTGGCTGCATTGCCGCTCGTGCCTTTGCCGTCGCTGCCGCCGCTCCAAGCGAAGACGCTGCCCGTGCCGGCGGCCAGCAGGCCAACCGTCAAGCTCGCCACTGCCAGGCGGCGGGCGCCTGCGCGGCCGCGCCTCGTGCCGGCGGACTTCGCGCGAGCCATCGCCGTCGTCTTGATCCGGTCCAGATCCAGCGGGCTCGCCGTGGGACGCTCGTCGCGCAAGCGCTGAGCGACGCCCTCCAATTCATCCTTGTGTGCGTCGTGCTTGCGCGGCATATCGGTCTCCTGGCCTCCTGGGTGGACTTGCGAGAAAAGGTTTCTCTGACGGCCTATACGAATGGGCGCAGAGTTTTCCGACAGCTCCCACAAAAAGATCGCGGGCGAGTCAGCGTGGCTCGCGAGCGCTCGTCGCCGGATCCAGGCGTGCGCGGCTGACGCGCGACGACACGCGGCATAGCGCACACGGTCCGTGGCCGGGCCGCAGGCCGGCCCTACAGGTTCGTGATCGTGAACTTGCCGGAGGTCAGCGCTTCGATGCGCAGCCGCGGAGCGGCGCGTTCCCATGCGCGCGGATCATTGGAGCGCAGCTTGTTCTGGGCGTTGCGCAGCCCGGCCTCGCGAGGGTTGAGGGCGATCGCACGGCGGATCGCCGCGTGGGGATCGGCGCCCGCGGCGGCGCGGGCGACCGCGAGCCAGTACTGCTCTTCCCAACTCTGCGGTTCGAGGCTCGCCGCCTGGCTCATCGCCGGGACCGCCGCCTGGGCGAACCCCAGCTGCAGATCGCAAACGCCGATGATCGCATAGGCCTGCGCGCGCTTGGCCGACAGCGACAGCGAGGAGATGGCCTCGTTCTTGGCGCTGGTGCATTCGCCGCGCTCGAGCTCTGCCCCGGCGCGTTGCAGACGGGCATAGGAGGTGCCCACGAGCAGCGGCCCGGCGGCGAGCACCAGCCATCCGAGCGCGACGAGCGTGCGGTCGACCGGCAGGCCCGAAAGGCCGACCTTGCCATTGCGTGGGCGCGCGAGCGCAAAGCCCGCGAGCATGAACACGCCGATCGTGACCGCGGGCATCTGCCAGTCCCAGTCGAAGCCCTGATGGACCGCCCACGCCAGGCACACGGCGAAGAGCGCGGCGTACAGAGCGCGGTCGGGCCCGCGGATGCGCGAGGCCAGGCCGGCGAGCATGCCGAGTACGACGATCAGAACCAACACGAAACCGACGATGCCGAGCTCGGCCAGGCTCTGCAGGTAGAGCGAGTGGGCATCGACCACATAGCCCGACTCGCTGCGGTAGCGGGGGAAGTACTGCTGGTAGGTGCCGGCGCCGGTACCGCGCAGCTCCTGCGTGTCGTAGATGTCGAGCGCGGCCCGCCACAGCGGGAAGCGACCGTCGTTGGCCGGATCGGTGAGCCGGTCGCGCGTCTGCACGAGATGGCCTTCCTGCGTGCCGTGGACGAACTTGTCGTACTCGCGCCGGGCAAAGCCGCCCGCTCCAGCCGCGAGCGCGATCGCGAGGATGACTACGGCGGCGCTCACGCCCAGGCCGATGCGAACGGCCTGCCGAGGAGGGGTGCGCACGATCGGCAGCGTCGCGATCCTGGCGTCGGCGAGCAGCAGCACAGCGCGCAGCAGCCCGGCGCCGAGCATGCAGGCGGCCACGACCAGGGCCACGTGGTGGCCCTGTGAGACGGCGGCCGCGTCGGTTGGGTGCCTGGTGGCAAGTTCGGTGGCATCCCAGGCCGAGCGCACCGCGATCGCGACCGGGACCACGATCGCAAGCAGCGCGCTTGGCAGCGTGCTGAAGCGGGTCAGCAGGCAGTAGGCGAGCAGGCCGATGACGCTCACGCCCAGCGCACCTCGCGAAAAGGTCAGGAGCAGCGCGGCCGCGACTGCGGGCAGCAGCGCGGCGGCGATCACGCGCACGGCGCCGGGTTCGTCGCGATCGGCGCTGAGGTGGAAGCCGAGAATCAGCACGATCGCGGCGATCATGCCCTCCGCGTTCCAGTAGGTCAGCGGGTAGTTGAGTCGATCGTCGTAGAAGCTGCTCGCCGTCGGCCAGAGGTGCGGCAGGACGCGCGAGAGCAGACCGATCAGGCAGACCGCGGCGAGCGCGGCCACGACGGCACGCAACAGCCAGTTGGCGTGGGCGCGGGTGTAGCGAATCGAGCCGAACAAGACGAAGGCAAGCACGTAGAGCAAGGTGAGGGCGAAGCTGTCGAGGCTGTTCGCTGTGGCCTGCGACCACAGCGACGAGAGCAGCTGGAAGCCGGCATAGAGGGCGAGGGCGACGAGCGGGATCGCAAGCGCGCGGTCGAACCCCTCGAAGGGGCGCTCGGCGAGCGTCGTGCGCAACAAAAGGGCCGCGGCAAAGACAACGGCGACGAGTCCCGGCGCGCCGGGAAAGTAGCCGCCGGCATTGAAGGACAGGTAGAGCAGGGCCGCGGGCGCGAGTCCGATCAGCGCGATCAAACCGATCCGCTCGAGCGACGAGCGCGTGACGACGCCACTCAGGGGCGCATCCTGCGCCGTGGCCGTGCTTTGGGATGCTCCCACCGACACGCGCGGAGGTTAGCGGCAAGGAGCGCGCGGGGGGCTGCCAAGTCTTTAGACGCTCCACCTCGGCTTGTGCCGCGATGGCCCTCAACGGCGTTCGGGCACCGAAAGCGTCTCGCGGTCACGCAGTTCCAAGGCGCACCACGGGCTCCGGCGGGAATATCGTCGACTGGCTCAACCAGGTCGTAGGGATGATCTTGCGGAGCGTGGCCATCGGTTGGATCCATGCACGCATGGACGGCATTACTTATCCATTACATAGGGCTGACGTCAGCCGGCGCTACTACGTCTTTGAAGGTAACGAGCTGGACTGCGAGGACGACGAAGCAATGACCTGCGTACGGGTAAAGCAGGGCCAGGCAACCTGGAAAGCGTTTTCAATTCGATCAGATGCCCAGGACCCCGCTGATCTTGTCGACGCGTCCGCGCCGGAGCCACTAGTAAACAAATCTCTACCGATCAGTCAGGCTAAGAATCCCAGTATTCTAAAGCCCCCGTGCAATCTGTCTCATTGATCATCCGCTGCTTCAACGAGGAGGCCCACGTTGGACGCCTGCTCTCTGGTGCCATCAGGCAGACCCGTCCGCCCGATGAGATCGTGGTTGTCGACAGCGGCTCGACCGATGGAACTCTCTCCATCGCTTCTACATTCGATGTTCGGATTGTGTCGATCGCTCCAGAGCTGTTCTCCTTTGGACACGCGCTGAACGTCGGCGTTGCAGCATCGACTGCTGAGATCGCGATCTTTGCGAGTGCCCACGTCTATCCGATGTACGACACCTGGATCGAGCAGTTGACCGCGCCCTTCGACGATGAGCGTGTAGCTCTCACGTACGGGCGCCAGCAGACACCTCCGGGCGGCCGATTCTCTGAGCAGCGTCTCCTCTCTCAGTGGTTCCCGGCGCATTCCACTCGTCGCCAACGTCACCCCTTCTGTAACAACGCCAACGCCGCGATTCGTCGCTCAGCTTGGGAGGAGCGGCCGTATGACGAGCAACTGACGGGGCTCGAGGATCTGGACTGGGCCAAGCACGCCATGGACGCCGGGCACTCGATTGCCTACGTCGCTGAGGCGCCGGTAGTCCACGTCCACGAGGAGTCCTTCAAGCAGGTCGTCAACCGCTACCGACGCGAGGCGATCGCCCACAAGGACATCTACAACGACCAGGAGATGGGTATGGCGACCGCCACACGGCTCGCGGCCATCAACATCCTGGGCGATTATCGAGAGGCGCTGCAAGATAGACGCTTTCAGGAAAATGCTGTGGACATCCCGCGTTTTCGCCTCGCGCAGTTCATAGGCACATATCGAGGTTTCTCACAGTCAGGGCCGGTGACAGATGTCCTAAAGCGACGGTTTTACTATCCCTCGGCCAACGGGAACATCGCGAGCGACCATCAGAATGGTGATATCGGCAGGCCGATCGACTACGACGAGCCTTCGACGCCGCAGTGACTGTGGAGTGGCACGACATCTCGGTCGCGCTTGACGGCCATCTACCAACTTGGCCGGGCAGTCCAGGCGTGCTCACAAAGTTGCGTACGTCGATTGCCGGGGGCGACGTGGCAAACGTGACGCAGTTGAGTATCGACGTTCACACGGGCACGCATGTTGACGCGCCTCGCCATTTCATCGATCACGGAGAGACCGTGGAGGGGGTGGGTCTTGACCCGTTCATCGGCCCGGCCGTCGTGCTCGACACAGGCTCGGTCAAGAAGATCACCGCCGCGGTGCTCGAGGGGGCGATGGTTCCTGATGGCACAGAGCGTCTCCTGCTGCGGACCGCCAATAGTTCGCAGCAGGACATGTACCGAACGCCGTTCGACAAGGACTATGCCGCCCTTACGCTCGACGGCGCCGAATGGCTTGCCACAAAGCGCCTGCGTCTGGTGGGCATCGACTATCTCTCGATCCAGCGCTACTCGGAGCCCCCCGATGTCCATCGAGCTCTGCTGGGCGCCGGGATACCGATCCTCGAGGGACTCCGTCTTGCTGAGGTCACTCCAGGCGCGTACGAGCTAATCTGCCTGCCCATACGTCTGGTCAATGCAGAGGGAGCACCAGCCAGAGCCATCCTCTTGCCCCCAGTCCAATGAGCCTTCAATGACACGCATCGTCGCTTTGGTCCCCATGCGCCACGACAGTGAGCGAGTCAAGGGCAAGAACTACCGTCCGCTCGGGCGGCGCCCGCTCTATCACCACATCGTCTCCTCGCTGCTCGCGTGTCCGCAGATCGACGAGGTCGTCATCGACACGGACTCGCCGCTGATCGCCGGGGAAGCCGAGTCCGTCTTCCCCGAGGTGCGCGTCTTGCCGCGACCCGAGCACCTGCTCGGCGGTGATGTCCCGATGAACGACGTACTACTGAACGACATCGAGCAGGTCGAGGCTGATCTCTACGTGCAGACCCACAGCACGAACCCCCTATTGCGGGCGGAGACTATCCAAGCCGCCCTCGACGCCTTCATAGACGCCCGGGATCGCCACGACTCGCTGTTCACGGTCACGCCACTGCACACGCGTTTGTGGACGCCCGACGGCATCGCGATCAACCACGATCCCGAGGTTCTGTTGCGAACCCAGGATCTGCCGCCGGTGATGGAGGAGAACTCGTGCCTGTATGTCTTCGATGCGGCAACGCTGCGAGGACGTGGCAACCGCATCGGCGAGCGGCCGCTGCTCTATCCCCTCGATCCCCACGAGGCGTGTGATATCGATGACGAGCTCGACTGGCTGCTCGTCGAGACGCTCTATGCCCAACGGGAGGCAAGCCGATGAGCGGCGAGCGAGTCCTCATCACCTGCCGTCAGATGCAGAACTGCATCGACGAGTTCCTGCCAAGGCTCAACGAGCACGAGCTGGAGCTGGTGCTGCCCGAGGTCGTCCAGCAGCCGAGCGAAGATGATCTAATCGAGATCATCGGCGACTTCGACGGCATGATCGCCGGCGATGATCCACTGTCGGCGCGAGTGCTGGATTACGCCAAACGCATGCGCATCATCGCGAAGTGGGGTGTCGGTATAGACGGGATCGACCTCGATGCAGCGCGTGTGCTGGGGATACCAGTCGTGAACACGCCCGGAGTGTTCGGTGGAGAGGTCGCCGACCTCGCCCTCGGCTATGTGATCATGCTCGCTCGTCAGCTCCATCGAATCGACGCGTCCGTCAAGGCTGGAGGATGGTTCAAGCACGAGGGCCGGTCGCTCGCCGGCAAGGTGCTGGGCGTCGCCGGCTTCGGGAGCATCGGCCAGGCCGTCGGCACCCGCGGGCAGGGCTTTGGGATGCGCGTCGTCGCCCACGATGTTGCCGACGCGGCTAGCGCCACGGCCGCAAATATGGGTGTCGAGATGCTTGACCGCAACGAGCTCTTCCAACAGAGCGACTTCCTTGTGCTGTGTAGCCCACTTACGCCTGAGACCCGGCACATGGTCAATCAGTGCACGCTCGACCTGATGCAGCCAGGGAGCTATCTCGTCAACGTCGGCCGAGGGCCGCTTGTCGACGAGATAGCTCTCATACAAGCACTCGACTCTGGCCAGGTGGCTGCCGCTGGGCTCGACGTATTCGAGGAGGAGCCACTTCCGGCCACAAGTGGGCTTCGGCGCTTCGATCAATGTGTTTTCGGTTCCCACAACGCATCAAATACGCGAGAGGGAGTCTTGAGGACAAGTGCCAGAGCGGTCGAGAACTTGATAAACGGTCTAGGCTACGCATGACGCGGGTCGTCGTGGTCACTGGCGCCGCCGGTGGCATAGGCGCTGCCACATGCGATCTGCTGGAGAACTACGGGTGGGACGTGATCGCCGTTGACCGCCTGCCGGTCGAGCGGCCGGGCGCCTTACAAGTGGATATTGCTGACGCAGACGCCGTGACAGCCGCATTGTCCGCTTTGCCCCGTGTTGATGCGCTCGTCAACAATGCGGCGCTCCAACTCTATAAGTCGCTGCTTGACACCACCGTCGAGGAGTGGGATGCCGTCGCCGCGGTCAACATTCGGGGGGCGTTCGTCTGCCTCAAGGCGGTGCACAAGCAGCTTGCCGCTGTCAAGGGCTCGGTGGTGAATGTAGGCTCCGTGCACGCGAACGCAACATCGCATTCGATCGCCGCCTACGCCGCGACAAAGGGAGGTCTCTCCGCGTTTACACGTGCCGCCGCTCTAGAGATGGCGCCGCTTGGCGTCCGGGTCAACACGGTGCTTCCAGGAGCGACCGACACGCCGGCCTTGCGAGCTGGGTTCTCGCGCAAAGTGGACTCTGAGCAGACGCTCGTCGACCGGACTCCGCTCAAGCGCATCGGTCATCCTCGCGATGTTGCCCAAGCCATCGCGTTCCTCATCGACCAAGAGCGCTCGGCATTTATTACCGGCCAAGACCTTGCCGTAGATGGAGGGGCGCTGGCACGCCTCAGCACTGAGTAGCCCTCACTCTGAAGCGCGAAGAGATACCTAGTCTATTCGGTGCGCGCCGATAACTCCGAAGGCGGCATCTGGAGCCGCGCCCTCCAATAGGCATGAAAGCCAGATCCCGAAATCGCTGGAATGGCAAAGATCACAGCTATCGGCCAACAAATTGACGAGACCAGGCGAGACTGCGGAACGACCGGAATACTCCAACATCATTCCCCACGCTGCATTTCCCGCACTACAACTGCCCACCGTTCCCTCCACTCTTCCACAAATGGTCTGCGCGCAGGAGCTGAGCTCGCCACGGCCTGCGCTGTCCCAAGCGCCTGGATATCCGCCTCAGGCAGCTCTACGAAGTGACGATCCAGGCCATCTGGCAGCCGCATGCCCCTGACAAGGATCGCTCGATTGGTGGCCAGGCAGTTCCAGAGCTTGGCGGGCACGAGTGTAGCCTCGCGACTGGATGCGTATGGCAGGATGAGCGCGGACGAGGCATCGATCGCTGCGGGCAGCTGCGCCGCCGGCATGGTCCCTGAGCATTCGACTCCGGCGGCGTTAAGTCGGCGGGCGGCACTGTTCTCCACCACGGGACCGATGACGCCCACCGTCTGACCTGTCTCGGCGAGCATGCAAAGCAGGTCAACGTCGATCTCGTCCTTGCGCACCGCTCCGAAGTACACGATGGGGCCACCGGGCACAGGCGGTGCCCAGACATGCTGTGTAAAGGGCTCGTCGGCGGCCGGCGGGACGACGACGCATTCCACGCAGCGTTCCGCGTTCCGCTGCGCTACCCCCGAACTGTCCGTGATTCGCACCCAGCCGCGACCGCGCATTGCGAGCTCGGCCATGGCGTGGCGCTTCGGCGGGTACCAGGATGCCGGGGCGTTCTCCCAGTCGACCACCTCGTCGTAAACCAGCTTGTCGGCCACTCCATTGGCGAAGTCCACCATCGCGGGGTCGGGCAGGTACACGATGCATGCGTCATAGCGTGCGTGCAGCGCGCCGCGGAGGTATCGTAGCTTTGCGCGCTCGCCGAGAACGCTGAGGATCGGGGGCGGCTGGATGAGAGAAATCCGCTCATGGCGCGGGTTGTCTATTGTTGATCGCTCGTGGCCGCGAAGCCGCGTCATCAAGGCGCCGGCGAGGTGGCGCGGTCCGCGTAGCGGCGGGTCAACGAAGTCGACACTCCAGCCGTCCTGGGCTGCGGCGGTTGCCAAAGCGTGGTGGCGCTGCCAGAGGAAGCCCCACCGAACCGAGCTGAGCACGAGCAGTCTTTTCACAAGTTCCTCTTCTGTCGCTCGAGCATCAGGTACATCAGTGCGTAGCCGATGAAATTTGCGATTAGTCCTGACCATATTCCGATGCTGTGCACCAGCGCAAAGTTGATGATCAGGTTCGCCACGGCTCCGGCCACGCTAGCGATCGCCAGCGCTCGTGTACGACCCATCGACATGCTGAAGAGGTTTGCGGCTGGCAGATAGTAGGCAATTGAGGTAAAGCTGAAGCATATCCCCAGCGCGATAAAGAATGTCGACACGAAGTGCAGGCCGGAGAGGACGGCGCTGGCGAGTGCGACCGGCAGCGAGGAGACGGCCACGATCCGAAGCAGCAGCCTGCGCTCGGCGCGCTCCACGTCATCGCGACCTACATCGCGGTCCAATACGTAGTGGTGCAGGCGCGAGCGATTGACTTCCGAGAGCATGATGTTGACGATGTTCGCGACCTGATACGCGGACACATACATCGCGAGCTGGGCGGCGGGCACTCGCCCTGCGAAGACCCAGCGGTCCCCGTTCCCGAGGATCTGCTGGGCGACGGAGTTTGGGAGCAGTGGAAGGCCGTAGCCGAGGCCGTCACGTGTTCGGTAGTCGAGACCGCCGTGGCGGCGAGGCGGTGAGACCATGAGACTCACGAGGACGATCAGAAGCCCGGACAGCGCGTCTCCGAGCGCCCAGGTGGCCGGCCCCGAAATCCCAAGGTGATGGCCCACCAGCCTTGTGACGACAGCTGTGACCCCGAAGACCGCGTAGCAGCTCACGTAGCGGGGCCCGCTACGTACGGTGCGGATCTGCGCGATCGACGTCGCCTGTGCAAGCGAGAGGAGCGCTCCGCCACCGGCCGACATAGCGGCGCAGTAGAAGGGCAAATGAAAAGCTAGTGCCACTCCCACCGCGATAGGTGTGCCGAGCAGCAGCGTTGCCGCAATGACGACGGCCTGAACCTTGATTGTGGAGCGGACGCCGAGACGGGTCTCCAACTTCTGCAACAGCGAGCGCAGTACGTATTGGTCCTGGCCGACGAGCACCATTGCGTTGACGAGCGGCGCGATCGGCATCAGCGGGACGATCTCTGCAAACTGCACGTTGCCGACATAGCGGACGAAGTAGAGCGTCGACAGCAGCGTTCCCGAGCGCTGCGCGGCGCTTGCTACGAGGACCGAGGCGGTCCATCCTTGTGAGGTCTGGAGCCTACGAAGTGGCACTGATGACGAGCTCGGCCATTCGACGCTCGCACAGCACGTCGCTCACGTTGAGGAAGTGGTCGAGCAGCCAATCGTGGCCTCTCTGGACTCCGGTGCCTGGCCCTGGCGGCGACGCGTGTTCGGCGAGCCAGGCTGACAGCTTGCTCTCCGTCGCGAGTTCCGGCACCGAGGTGTCAAACGCGAGATCCTTCCAGCAGCGCTCACGGTGAGGATTGAAGTAAGTCACCGGCGTGCCGAGCGCCGCGGCGTCGAACAGCGCTGTGCTGGAGCGAGTGACGAAGCAGGCGGCCCGCTCGAGTTCGAAAGCGAGCGGAAAGGCGCACGTTGCGTACCCTGCAGGCGGGGTTACGGCCGGGTGGACGCTGACCGCAAGCTCCACCGCCGCTGTCTCACATGCTCTGCGTATCGACGCCAGCCAGCCCGCGGCGGCATACTCGCGCGTTCCGTAGCTGAAGTTGTAGTTGGCGACGACGTAGCGTTCACGGGCGGGCTCCTTGAGATCAGTCTCGGCGAGTGCGATGAGGTCCTCCAGGCGGCACGAGCCGACCGTCACTCCCCGCTCCCCGACGTGCGCCTTGTCATAGGGACCCTGGCACATGACGTGGTCTGCGTTGCGATAGGGAAGGGTGCGCCGCAGCGTATCGCGGTTCTCGAAGTCCTGGCCACCCTCGACCTTCGCGAACGTTACGATCGACCTTGCGCGGGCCTCGTGGACCAACTCTGCGTGTATACCCCAGTCGTTCATCAAGACGATCGCGCGCGGATCCGCTTGACGCAGTGTCGCCATGACGTCGCCGAGCACATGGTAGTCGGATGCCCAGCGCGACATCTCGTTGATTAGGCCCTGGCCTGGCGCGGCGAGGCAGACGAAGGACCAGAGCACTGCGGCTGACGATAGCTCCGCACTGAGCGGACCGAGCTCCTTTACGTGATAGCGCGCGGAGGGGAGTAGCCAGACTGCGTTAGCGGGAGGCAGTGGTGCCGGCGCGGGGACGGACATCTGCAATGAAGCACGATCCGGCCGCTCGTTCCGAAGCTCCACCGGACGCTTGGATCGGAACGAGAGGCCAGCGGCGAGGAGGCGGTCAAAGGAGCCGTCCGTGGAGTCGACGTCATGGCCGGCGAGTGTGGGTGCCAGCCGTGCGCCTGCGCCTAGCTCGGCGGCGGCGAGCGGGTTTCGGTAGGTGGAGTAGGACAGATCATGAACAGGGTTGGCAACATCGGGTGGCATCTCGTTCCTGGGTGGTGGATTCCGTACGGTATTAGCGGCCCGCCACACTGAGGCCATGCACACACCCGCCGCAGCGAACACGCCGATGCACAACGCGAACAGGAGGCCGGCCGCCGGCGAGATCGCGAGGCCCGCAATGACTCCGCCGAGAATCGCCGGGACGCTGACGGTGAGCCAGTCAGCCCTGAGCCAGCCACTTCGCACCAAGAGCAACAGCAACCGTATGAGGCTCGACCGCTGCGTGCTAGGCGCCATGCGCCTCGTCGATCAGCAGCCGAGCTTGATTCCCGACCGCGGTCACGCCGTCGGGGACCGAAATGAGCACGACTGCGTGTGCTCCGATCTTCGCGTTGACTCCTATGCGAATTGCGCCGAGCGCAGCACTGTAGGCGCCGAAATCGACACCGTCCTCAACCACCGGGCAGTCGAAGTCACTGTGCCTGTTGCCGATCGTGACGCCCTGGCGCAGCGAGACGTCGGCACCAATAATGGCATGTGGGCTCACCACGATGCCTTGGCCATGGTAGACGCGGAGTCTGGGTCCGACCGCCGTCTGTGCCGGAATCTCGATCCCCAGAACCCACTCGACGAGTACACGGTAAATGACCGCAAGCGCGACCCGAAGTGGGTTGAAGGCCGAGAGTGAATGGTTGGCGTAGGCCGTCGTGCGGAGCAAGAGCAGCGACATCTGGCTCTTTGGCCGTCCGGCGTTCACGTTCCAGTCGACGGCGAGCGAAGCTAACCACTTAGCGCCTGAGCTGCGTGCACTCATTCTCCCGCCTCAGAAACGGCGTAAATACTTACCACTACTCGTTGAGAGAGTTTGAGAGAGAGAGGAACGCGACCGGGCGCAAGCACGACAGGCTGCGTCTTCTCAATAAAACCCAAAGGGGCCGCCCTTGCGCTCCGGAGCGCGGGCACGCGTTCCTCGATGACGCAACTCATATTGTTCATTGGCTCAGTTTGGCTTTGCGGCTCTGGCCGCATGTCGCGCTAACTCCTCGCTGCGCCTCTTCCCGATTGCAGCGGAAGCCAGCACAACGCCTGCAAGACAAAACGCATCGTCGTCAAACTGTATCGTGAAGCACGAGGCGACTGCTACGACAAGTGCTCCTCCAAGCCACGCGAGGCTGGCTGGCCCACTAAACAGACCATACATACCCCTGAAGGCGAGAATGAGCAGAAAGGTCGCCAGGACAATCAGACCAGGTATTCCAAACTCGACCCAAATACTGAGCGGTAGGGAATGCGACCCAGCTTGGATCTTACCTAGCTGCGGGAGTCCGCCCACGCCGGTCCATAGGTTGGACTGGGCGATTTGAAGTCCGACGGTATACGACTCGTCACGCAGTTGGTAACTAGCTCCATACCTTGCGGCAAGAAGAGCGTTACTGTCCCCGCTCAACCCCGACAAGAGATTGGGGTTAGCTGCGAGTGCGATGAACAGGAGGGTAAGGGTTATGGTCAACGCGCTCATGGCTCGAAGAGTCCGTCCTGACCCCGCCAGTCGGACACGACTAAAGAGGAATATCACAGTGACTCCCACCAGGGCAAGTATGATCGTACGGCTCGTTGAGAGTAGTAGGAACAAAAGAGCAAGCCCTATGTAGATCGCTCCGAGCCATCTGCGAACCGGAAGCTCGTGCAGGCGCACTGCCACGATCAGTAGGCCAAAGAGCGCCAGCTCATTTGCGTAAAGAAGAAAACCAATGGGACGATCGACTGTGTGCGAGAATATTGTACTCTGCGTAGAGAACCCCACAGCCACGTTGTGGGTAATGGTGATTCGGTGGCTCTCGATGAGGTTGGAGATGCTGGGCGCGACCTCGCTCACGAGATAGATACCTATAGATAGGAGCCATATTCCCAGCAAGCACCTAACTAGATACTCA
>DATHNH010000152.1:0-5905 GCA_035486255.1 Solirubrobacteraceae bacterium
AAGGACAGGGATCGAACAGTACACATTCGACCCCGAACTATCGCCCGCCTACAGAGTATTCGGCAACGGCGCGGGCCCATTTTCGGCCACCGAGGCCAGCGACCATAAGATCGCCGCCTGGACCAGGGCGGCGATTCTGCATCAGCCGTTCGAATACCTGGAGACGGTCTTCGAAAGCGTCCTTGCGTATGTCACGCCGGTGAACATCGTGTTCAGCTCGCACAGCCAGCTCGGCTATAGCTATTTCAACTTCTACCACCAGGTTCTCTTCGAACCCCAGCAGTCGGAGATCGCGCGACAGACCCGACTGGATTACTACGGCGCCAACGGTTATGAGATCAACCATTCCCTATTGAGCTTTCTGCTCGGATACGAGACCCACTCGCGCGTAGACGGCTTGCTGATGGCTGTGCTGATGCTGCTGACGTTCTTCGCCCCGTTCCTGCCGAAGGGACGGCCGCGACAGATCGGTGTGCTGTGCTTCGCGATGGCCTGGGTTGCGCTGATCACCCCGGCGGCGAGCCACACGTGGGACGCCCGCGCCGCGATCCCACCGATAGGTATGGTGGGTGCCGCCGCCGCGCTGGGGATGTGGCAAGCCGGACGGCTTGTGGGGCCCCTGGTGGACAAGCGGCGAGGGCTTCACGCAGGTTCGTAGGGAACGCCCACTCAGGCGAGGCTTTCCATAGGCCAAGAAGGCGGATCGTGGGTTCCCTTTGGGGTCGCGTGGAGAACGGGGATTGGGCGGCTTCGCCGAGGCCCTTCCTATCGTGAGCCCCATGCTTACCACGCTCGGCGATGGGTTCAGGGACGCTTTCCTCATGGCCTGGGCCGTGTGGTGGGCACTCGTGCTCGGCTTCGCGATCTCGGCGATCGTCCAAGCATGGGTGCCTCGCGAGCGCATCGAGCGGGTGCTCGGAGGCTCGGGAGCGCGGCCGATCGCGCTTGCCGGCGGCCTCGGCGCGGCCTCCTCCTCCTGCTCCTACGCGGCCATAGCGATCGCCAAGAGCCTCTTTCAGAAGGGCTCCTCGGCCGCCTCCGCGCTCGCTTTCCAGTTCGCCTCCACCAACCTCGTGATCGAGTTGGGCATCGTAATCTGGGTCCTGCTCGGCTGGCAGTTCACGCTCGCGGAGTTCGTCGGTGGTCTGATTCTGATCGTCGTCATGACCGCCCTGTTGCGCCTGTTCGTCTCAAAGCGCTTGGAGGAGCAAGCACGTGAGCACGCGTTGCAGGCCGATACCGGCCATCAGCATCACTCAGCCGGAACTCACATGAGCATTCGCGAGCGGCTCACATCGGTCTCCGCGTGGTCGGACGTCGCCCACAACTTTCGCAACGACTGGTCGATGCTCTACAAGGAGATCGCCCTCGGCTTCGTGCTCGCCGGGTTCATCGGCCAGCTCGGCAACGACTTCTTCAATGTACTTTTCATCGCGCACGCGCCGGCCCCTCTAAAGCTGATCGAGAACGTGCTCGTCGGACCGCTGATCGCGGTGCTCAGCTTCGTCTGCTCCGTGGGCAACGTGCCACTGGCCGCGGTCCTGTGGTCAGGAGGGATCGGCTTTGCCGGCGTAATCTCGTTCATCTTCGCGGACCTGATCGTGCTGCCGATCGTGCTGATCTATCGCAAGTACTACGGCACCGCTTTCGCCGCAAGGATCGTGGCGCTGATGTTCGTCACGATCGTGATCGCCGCCCTGCTCGTAAACGGCATCTTCAGTGTCGCCGGCCTGATCCCAAGCGTGCGCCCGAGCCGCGCGGACATCTTCAGCCAGATCAAAGTCGACTACAAGCTCCTCACAAACGTCCTGGGCCTGATTGTGTTCGCCAGTCTGTTTGCGCTTACGATGCGTCGTGGCGCGACCGACCCGGTCTGCGGTATGAAGGTCGACAAGGCCAAGGCGATCAGCGTCGAGGTGGACGGGCAGACCGTCTACTTCTGTAGCGATCACTGTGCCGCTGTCGGCGGTGAGGAGCTCCCAGATCGAACCCTGACGACATCACAGATCGAACCTTGACGACATGAAACATCAGCCCAAATCGAGCACGACACTTTGAATACGACACCGAATCCAAGCCATCCATCGAGCGAGCACCCTGCCTGGGGTGAGCTGAGAAGCCACCACAGCAAGATCGGCGACACTTCCCTGCGCGAACTATTCGAGGCCGATCCGGTGCGCGGCGAGCGCTTCACAGCCGAGGGCCCAAGCTTCTACCTCGACTACTCGAAGAACCGCGTCAGCAATGAGACGATCCGCCTGCTCGTCGAGCTGGCCAAGCAGGCCGGCCTTACCGAGCGCACGGCCGCGATGTTCGCCGGCGAGCGCATCAACGTCTCCGAGGATCGCTCGGTCTTGCACGTGGCCCTGCGCATGCCGCCAAGCGCGTCGCTCTTGCTGAACGGCGTGGATGTCGTGCGCGAGGTTCACGCAGTACTTGACAGGATGGCAAGCTTTTGCGAGCGAGTTCGCTCCGGCGAGTGGACAGGACACACCGGCAAGCCGATCACAAACGTTGTCAACATCGGTATCGGCGGCTCGGACCTCGGCCCGGTCATGGCTTACGAGGCGCTACGTAACTACAGCCGCCGCGAGCTGACCTTCCGCTTCGTCTCGAACGTCGACTCCACCGACTTCGTCGAGGCCACCCACGATCTCGCCCCAGAGCAGACGCTCTTCGTCGTCTGCTCGAAGACATTCACCACTCTCGAGACGATGACCAACGCGCGCTCCGCGCGCGCATGGGCGCTGGCGGCGCTGGGCGAGGAGGCGGCCATCGCCAAGCACTTCGTCGCCGTCTCCACCAATGCGCAGGCGGTCGCCGAGTTCGGGATCGACACCGAGAATATGTTCGGCTTCTGGGACTGGGTCGGCGGTCGTTATTCGATGGACTCGGCTATCGGCCTCTCCACGATGCTCGCCGTCGGGCCTACACATTTTCACGAGATGCTCGCGGGCTTTCACGCGATGGACGAACATTTCCGTAACACCCCTTTCGAGCGCAACCTACCCGTGCTGATGGGCTTGCTGGCGGTCTGGTACGGAAACTTCTTCGGCGCACAGACAGTGGGAGTTATGCCTTACAGTCAGTATCTGAAGCGCTTTCCCGCCTATTTGCAACAGCTGGCGATGGAGTCAAACGGCAAGCACGTGACGCTAGAGGGCGCGCCGGTCGATTTTGATACTGGTTCTATCTATTGGGGTGAGCCCGGCACCAATGGACAGCATTCCTTCTATCAGCTGATTCACCAGGGCACGAGGCTGATTCCCTGCGACCTGATCGGCTTTGCTCGTTCGTCAAACCCGCTCGGCAACCACCACGATCTGCTGATGTCTAATGTCTTCGCCCAAGCCGAGGCGCTGGCATTCGGCAAGACCGAGGAGCAGCTGCGCGCGGAGGGAGTGCCCGAGGCGATCGTTCCCCATCGCGTCATGCAGGGCAACCGGCCGACCAACGTCCTGCTGGCCGAGCAGCTCACACCACATGCCTTGGGTGCGCTCGTAGCCCTCTATGAGCACAGCGTCTTCACGCAGGGCACGATCTGGGGCATCGACTCCTTCGACCAGTGGGGAGTCGAGCTGGGCAAGGCACTGGCCAAGCGCATCATCCCCGAGCTCGAAAGCGAGAGGGAGCCCGAGCTCGACCATGACAGCTCCACCAACGCGCTCATCCGCCGCTACCGTACGCTGCGCGGCTGATGAGCGGCGATCGGACATTCACCGCGTGGAGCACCGACCGAGCACAAGCTATGAGCGCGGAGAAGCTATGAGCGCGGAGCCGATCCCCACCGAGACCCTTTCAGATGACATGTCGGTGGCGTTGCGCGCCGCGGAGATCGTGGTCGAGCACGCACATGCCGCGATAGCCGCGCGGCGCATGTTCACGCTGGCGGTCAGCGGCGGCCACACGCCCGGTCAGATGTTTGCCGTGCTCGCGCGACGCAACGATTTCCCGTGGGACCAGTCGGCGATCTACCAAGTCGACGAGCGCATCGCGCCAGGCGGCGATCCCAATCGCAACCTCACGCTCCTGTGGGACAACCTGCCGGAGGCGGCCTTCAGCCAACTGCATCCGATGCCCGTCCAGGCCGACGACCTCGACGAGGCAGCCGCTCGCTACGCAAGCGCACTGCCCGAGCGCTTCGACCTGATCCACCTGGGGATCGGCGCGGACGGGCACACGGCGTCGCTCGTGCCGGGCGACCCGGTACTGGACGTGCGCGATCGCGACGTCGCTCTGACGGGCCTGTACATGGGCCTGCCGCGCATGACCTTTACCTATCCGGTGCTGAACCGCGCAAGAGCACTGCTCTGGCTGATCACCGGTAAGGAAAAGCGCGAGGCGCTAAGTCGGCTGCAGGCCCATGACGAGTCGATCCCCGCAGGGCAGGTAGCGAGCGAGCGAGCGCAGATAATCGCCGACGCGGCAGCCGCCGGGCGCTGACGCAACTTCAAAACTTTGGATGCTCGGAGTCCCCCGAGGGGGCTCTCCAAGGAGCGTGGGGGAAGCATGAGGACTGCTCTCTGCGCTCCTTTGGGCAGGACGGCGTGGGGATTGCTCTCTGCGCTCCTTTGGGCAGGGTGGGGACTGCCCTGTGCTCCTTCGGGGACAGGGCGGCGTAGGAACTGCTTGGACCGGCGCTAGGCCGGTAGGGGCTGACCCGCGGCGCCGGCCTGCTCCTCCTGGAAGCCGTCGAGCACCGCCAGCATCGACTCCGACTCACACTCCACCATCGAGGGCCAAGGCTTGGCAGGATGCTCGTCAAGCGTCTTCAGCCCGTTACCGGTGATGATCGCCACGACGGTGGCATCGGGGTCGAGCTCGCCCGACTCGGCCAGCTTCTTCAGCACCGCCACAGTCGTGCCGCCGGCCGGCTCGGTCAGGATCCCCTCGGTCTCGGCGAGCAGGTCGATCCCGGCAAATATCTCCTCGTCGCTAGCCGAACCGGCGCTGCCTTTGCGAGACAGGACGGCGTCGATCACCAGGTAGCCGTCGCCCGGAGACCCGATCGCCAGGGAGTGTGCGATCGTCGTCGGCCGGCACGGTTGAATCTCGGGCTCCCGGGCGATGATCGCGTTGGCGATCGGCGAGCACCCCTCGGGCTGGGCGATGTGCATCTTCGTCGCGCTGGTCTCGGCGAGCCCGACTGTCTCCAACTCGACCAGTCCCTTGTGCAAGCGTGAGGAGAGCGTGCCGCCGGCGGTCGCCGAGACGATGTGGTCGGGGGCCGTCCAGCCGAGCTGCTCGACGATCTCGAAAACCGTCGTCTTGGCGCCCTCCGCATAGAACGGGCGCAGCGTGATGTTCGCGAACTCCAGCCCGCTCGCCGCCGCCACCTTGCGACACTCGCGGTTGGCTTCGTCGTAATTGCCGGCAACCTGGCATACCTTCGCTCCCAGCGCGCGGCAGACGCGCGCCTTGGTCTCCTCGAGGCGATTGGGGTAGAACACGTAGGGCGTCAGCCCGGCCTTGGCGGCAAGCGAGGCGACGGCCGTGCCCACGTTGCCCGTCGAGACGCATCCGATCTCGCTCTTGCCGAGCTCGAGTGCGCGCGCGATCGCGCTGGAGACCACCCTGTCCTTGTAGGACAAGCTGGGGCGTTGGGTGCTGTCGTCCTTCAAATACAGTTTTCTCAAGCCCAGTCTCGCCCCGAGTCGATTTGCCGGGATCAGCGGTGTCATGCCCGACACCTGACCCACTTCGGCCTGCGCGCCGGCGGAGCGGATCGGCAGCAGCTCAGACAACCGCCAAATGTTGTGAGGACGCTCGCCCATCGGCAGCTCACGTAGGCGAGTCGCAGCCAGCTCGTAGTCGTAGGCGACGTCGAAGCACTTACCGCACGTCGGGCAGAATGCCTCCGTATCGGTAATGGGACGTTTCACGTCGCATCTCTGGCACACCAGTT
>DATHNH010000153.1:0-3514 GCA_035486255.1 Solirubrobacteraceae bacterium
CCCCTACGGCGACAGGCCCGCCACCGCCGGGCTCGCCCGGCGAATCGGCCACGGCCCGAGCGGACAGCGAACGCCAACGATCGGCGACCGTGACAAAGCGATCGGGCCCGGAATCCTCCAGGCAGACCACCTGTCCAAGGCAGGCGAGTGCCGCACCGCCGCGGTCGGGCTGCTCGAAGACGAACCACGGCTCGCCGGCACGTCGCGAGGCACAGACCACGGTGGCCGGATCGATATCCCCGGGTAGAGCGCAACTGATCGTCGCGAGCGTCGGCCGTCCCGAGCGTCGCGCCCGCTGGAGCGCGAGATCGAGCCGCGCGCCCAAGCGTTCGCGGTCGGCCTCGCCGAGCGTGAACGGCGATCGCTCGCCGCTTTGAAGCGTCACCAGCTCAGCATCCCAAGCCGTCCGGCTGAGCCGGCCGATTCCCTGGATACCCCATCCCTCTGTCGTTGGACCCTATGTCGCGGACCCCCACTATGTCTCTGCCCGACCCCGTGCTATGGCTATCTCGCCGGTGCGCATCATCTCGATCAAGCCGAACGGTCGCACCATGCTCTCGAAAGCCTCGACCTTCTCCGTCGTGCCGGTGACCTCGACGATCACCGAGCGCTTGGTGACGTCGACCACCTTGCCCCGAAATATCTCGGTTATCTGCATCAACTCGCCGCGCTGGGTGCCGTCGGCCGAGATCTTGAACAGGGCGAGCTCACGCGCGACCGTATCGGTCGGCTCGAGATCGCGGATCTTCAGCACGTTGACGAGCTTGTGCAGCTGCTTTGTGACCTGGTCGATCGGGTGGATCGCGCCGTCGACGGTGAGCGTCACGCGCGAGATGTGCTCGTCGTCGGTCGGCCCGACAGTGAGCGTGTCGATGTTGAAGCCGCGCCTGGCGAACAGACCGGCGATGCGCGTGAGCACACCCGACTTGTTCTCGACCAGGATCGAGAGGACGTGCTTGCGGCCCGAGCGCAGATTGCCCGAGGCCTGGAGCTCCTCCAGGCTAAGTGGTTCCTTGGTGGCCGGTTCTCCCATCAGAACGCCCCCCCTGTTGGGGCATGTGGGCACGCTCGCGGCAAGCGCCCTGACGTGCGTGGAGTCGCAACGGGCCTGTGGTACTTGGCGAAGCGGCTCATCCCACCATCTCCCTGGCCGCCTGCCCTGCCGGGATCATCGGGTAGGTGTTCTCCTCGCGCGTGACCTTCACGTCGACCACGACCGGTCCGTCGGTGGCAAGCGCGCGCTTCATGTCCTCCACGAGCGTCGTCTTGTCGTCGAAGCGCATGCCTGTCGCGCCGTAGGCCTCGGCGAGCTTGACGAAGTCGGGATAGTCACCGGTCTCCACGTGGCTGTAGCGCCCGTCCCAGAACAGCTCCTGCCACTGGCGCACCATGCCCAGGTAGCCGTTGTTCATGATGAAGACCTTGATCGGAATTTTCTCCTGAGCACAGGTGGCGAGCTCCTGGGCGTTCATCTGCACTGAGCCGTCGCCGGCGATGCAGCAGACCGTCCGCTCGGGACAGCCGACGGCGGCGCCCATCGCCGCGGGCAGGCCGAAACCCATCGTCCCCAGACCGCCGGAGTTGATCCAGCGACGCGGAGCCGGGAAGTCGTAGTACTGCGCGGCCCACATCTGGTGCTGGCCGACGTCGCTGGTGACGATCGCCTCGCCGCCGGTGGCCTCGTGCAGCGCCTGGATCATGTACTGCGGCTTGATCTCTGTGTCGCTGGAGTCCTCGAAGCCCAGCGGGTACTTCTCGCGCCAGCCTTCGATCCGCTCCCACCACTCGCTCAAACGGTCGCTGGGAGCGCTCAATGCGCGGTACTCGACGAGCAGCTTGGCGAGCACGTGCTTGGCGTCCCCCACGATCGGGATGTGCGCGGGGATGTTCTTCGAGATCTCTGCCGGATCGACGTCGATGTGGATGAACTTGGCATTCGGTGCGAACTCGGAGAGCTTGCCGGTGACGCGATCGTCGAAGCGCGCGCCCACGGCGCAGATCAGATCGGCCTCGTCCATCGCGTAGTTTGCCGCTCGCGTGCCGTGCATGCCGAGCATCCCCAGCCACTGCGGGTGCGGAGCGCCCTCTGGAGTACGAGCGGGGAACGCGCCGAGCCCCATCAACGTGCAAGTCACGGGGAAGCGATCGGCGGTGGCAAACTCGACCAGCTCGCTCGAAGCGTTCGCGTTGACGACGCCGCCGCCGGCATAGATTACGGGCCGGTGGGCCGCCGCGAGCGCCTTTGCCGCTTGGCGGATCTGCTTCTGGTTGCCCTCGAGCGTCGGCTGATAGCCGGGCAGGCGCACATCGGCGACCGGCTCGTAGGGAATCTCGGCTCGCGAGAGGTCCTGCGGGATGTCGACCAGCACCGGACCGGGGCGACCGCTGCGCGCGAGGAAGAACGCCTCGTGGATCGCGCGTGGAATTTCCAGCGGGTCCTGGATCATGAAGGAGTGCTTGACGATCGGCATCGTGATGCCGATCGTGTCGGCCTCCTGAAAGCCGTCGGTGCCGAGCAGCTCGGTGCGCACCTGGCCGGTTATGAAGACGACCGGCACGGAGTCCATCATCGCGTCGCAGATCGGGGTGATCAAGTTGGTCGCGCCCGGGCCGCTCGTGGCAAACGCCACGCCGACCTTGCCCGTGGCCTTTGCGTAGCCCTCGGCCGCATGCCCACCGCCGGCCTCGTGGCGCACCAGGATGTGACGCAGGCCGCCGTCGACGAACGCGTCGTAAGTCGGGAGGTTGGCGCCACCAGGCAGACCGAAGACGACATCCACGCCCTCCGCCTTCAAGCATTCCATCACTGCGTCAACTGCACGCATTGCACCGACCTCCTTTCGTTCGATCCGGGAGTTGCCCAACAGCGGGAGCGTCGGCCGGCTCCCACTTTCTAAAGGCGAGTGTACCAGCGGGTTTTCGTCCCCCGCTTGGCCTTCCTGCCTATGGCGACGGCTTCAGAACGGCCTGTGCTTTGAGCGTGTGGGTCTCTGGACTCGAGCTGGACGTACTCAAGAACTGCCTATGGCGATGCCAATGGCGAGCACGATCATGCCCGCCAGCGTGACCACGATCAGCGAAGAGCGCAGCGACACGTCGAGGAAGCGCTCGCGCACCCAGGCGATCACGAACAGCTCGACGGCGACCACGCAGCCGGCGACAATCAGCGCCTTGTGCGTGTCTGAGATCAGGAACGGCAGCGTGTGGAAGATTCCGCCGAGCGCCGTCATCCCCCCGGTGATCGTTCCGCGCACGAACGGCGTGCCGCGACCAGTGCTCTCGCCTGTATCCGAGAGCGCCTCTGAGATGCCCATGCTGATTCCGGCACCAAGTGCTGTTGAGAGACCAACGACAAAGGCAGTGTGCGAGTTGGAGGAGATCGCTGCCGCGAAGATCGGCGCGATCGAGGAGACGGTGCCGTCGATCATGCCGACCAGCGCCGGCTGCACGACACGCAACACGAACGAGCGCTCGCTCTCGTAACCGGCGCGATGGATCAAGCCGGCAATTCGCG
>DATHNH010000154.1:0-12208 GCA_035486255.1 Solirubrobacteraceae bacterium
TTCGGCGAAGGGGGTTTTGAACAAAGGGGGTGTTCAGCAAAGGGATGTTCGGACCATCAGCTCCAGCACCCTCCATTCCAGGCCTACGCCGCGTCGGGCACAGCGGCGCTCCAGCGCTCCGGGTCATCGCCGACGCGCTCGGCCTGGCCGAGCGCCGCCAGGTGGGTAAGCATCGCAAGGGTCTCTGAGAGCAACCACGGGCCGCCATGGGTAGCGAGCTCGTCGCTGAAGATGCGCGGCACGATTTCGAAGGCCGTCAGCGGCTCGGACACGATCGCGCCGCGCACCTTCGCCAGGCGCTCGGCGACGAGCTCACGGTTGCCGTCGATGTGTGCGCGCACGTCGGTGAACGTGCGTCCGTGGCCGGGCAGGCACAGGCGCGCGCCGAGGCGTTCGACCACATCGAGCGAGGCGACGAATTCGCCAACAGGGTCCGGGGAGTAGCCGAAGTCGAAGAACAGCGAGATGCGCCCAAGCAGGTGATCGCCCGAGATCAAGAGGCGCCGCTCGGGCTGGAAGAGGCACACGTGCGAGGGGGCATGCCCGGGCGTCTCGTACACGCTCCACGGGCCAAGATCGGTGTTGACGACCACGCCCGGCAGCAGCTCGCGATCGGGGGCGATCACCGCGGAGATGCCCGATTCGTGGTGCTCGCGCTCGGCGGCGTAGCGCCGCAGCGGCTCTTCGGGGACACCACTCTGACGTGCCACCTCGATGCGTCTTTCGAGCGTCGCCGCGGGGTCCTGCTGCTCGATCGACATGTGCTCGTATTTGGGATGCATCCACAGCTCGCAGCCGGTGCGCTCGACGATCGCCCCAGCCTGGCCGTAGTGGTCGGAGTGCGCGTGCGTGCAGACCACCAGGCGAATGTCCTCTACCACGAGCCCACACATCGCCAGTGCACGCTCGAGCTGGAACATCGAGCCGGGCTCGCCCGCACTCGCGGGTGTGTAGTAGCCCGTGTCGAACAGGACGATGCCATCGCCGGCCCTCACCGCCCAGGCATTGCCGTGCGGCACACCGGGCCAGGGCAGCGGCAGGCGCAGGCGAAAGACGCCCGATAGGACGCGCTCGCCCCTGCCAAGCTCGCGTTTACGGGCCTGCTCGCTCACCGCCTCGGAGACTACTAGCGAGGCTCGCGTTTAGAGGTCGCGCGCCCTAAACTCTGGGTCAGGTTGACGCCCATTAGTGGGCGGCGGCTCCGACCGTGGCGGGCGGTCGGCCACGGTGGCGCGGCAAAGGAGAATGGCATGGTCGACGGCGACGGAGCTCCCCACACAAGGGGCGATGGCCAAGAGGCAAACGACACGGAGCAGAGCAAGGCGGCGGCGAAGGTGCAGGAGGCGGCGGCCAACATCCACAAGGCCGCTGCCGGCAATAAGACAGCTGCCAACGGTGCGAGCGGCGGCGGCGCCGAGGCGGTTGCGCGCCGCTATTTCGACGCGATCGCCGCGCGCGACGTGGAGGCGGCCGTCGCACTGTGGGCCGATGGCGGACGCGAGTACGTGCGCGGCCAGGTGGACGTGGTCGCGCCCGATGGCGTGCGCGAGTTCATCGGCGGACTGATAGAAGCGATGCCGGACATGAAGATGGAGGTGGTCGAGACCACCACTCAGGGCGAGCGCTGCGCGGTGCAGTGGACGATCACCGGCACGTTCGCCGGGCCGGGCACATTGAACGGCGTGCAGGCCACAGGCCACCCGTTGAAACTCGAAGGCGTGGACGTCCTGACGGTGCGCGATGGACTCGTCCACGCAAATGACGCGTTCTCCGACGGATTGAGCGCGGCCCGCCAGATCGGGCTGATGCCACCGCAGGACTCGACCGCCGAGCAACGCCTGATGGGCGCGTTCAACGTAAAGACGAAGGTAACCGGTATGGCCGCGCGCGACGCCGAGCTGGTCGCCGAGGGCGTGTGGGTCGTTCAGGGCCAACCAGGGCGCTGCAACGTGTACCTGATCGAGGACGAGAGCGTGGGCGGGGTGACGATGTACGACGCGGGGGCACGCACGATGGTACGCGCGGTCGCGAGCGCGGGCGCCAAGCTCGGTGGGATCAAGCGGATCGTGCTCGGCCACGGCCACACCGACCACCGCGGCACGGCGCCCGCGTTCGGCTTGCCCGTGCTGTGCCACCCCGACGAGGTCCAAGACGCCGAAGGCAGCGGCGGCTTCCGCTACTGGCCTGAGAACCTCGTGGGACTACCGACACCACAGCGCCAAATCCACAAGGTGATGCACCGTCTCGCGTGGGACGGCGGTCCCGTGAAGATCTCGGGCACGCTCACGGAGGGCGACGAGCTGGCGGGCTTCAAGGTGATCGAGCTACCCGGCAACGCTCCGGGTCAGATTGGACTATGGCGCGAATCCGATCGCCTGGCGCTCGTCAGCGACTCTTTCTACACACTCGACATGTGGGGCCGTAGCTGCCCACCACACGTGCCCGAGCCGACCTACAACTACGACACCGGCCAGGCGAAGGCGTCGATCCGCAAGCTTGCAGAGCTGGAGCCGGCGGCTGCTTGGCCCGGGCATGCGAAGCCCGTGACAGGCGACGTGCGCACACAACTGCTCGAGGCCGCGGAGAGGATGTAGGGCGTGCCGGCCGCCGCTGTGGCCACGCCGACTCGTCGTCAGAGCACTCGAAGATAGTGCATGGCTAAGAAGAGCCGCACACGCGAGCAGAAGCTGAGCGCTCCCGCCAGCGACTACAGCGACGCGCAGGGAAACGTGCTGACATTGCGCGGCTCGTTCACGCCAGGCGCACGTCGCGAGTATGCCGAGACGCTGAAGGGTGAAGGCGGGCGTGCCGCGGCAACGCAAGAGGACGCGTGGCAACGTGCCGTGGAGCTGCTGTTCGAGCGCCTCGCGGTCCGCTGGACGATCGCCGGCGCCCCGATCGAGCGCCAGCGCGAGCTGCTCGCGCGGCTGCGCGCTGCAAGCGCCCAGGAGCGCGCTTGGGTGAGGGACACGTTGCGCGAACACTGCGCCGAGTGGTTCCCGGACGTGCAGGCGCCCTAGCCGACCTCGTAGCCAGGCGCCTTCGAGCGTCACCCACTTCGCCAGAGCACACAGGCACCCTCGAGCGCTTGCTCAAGTCTGCTCGTTGAGCAGCTCCAGTCGCGGCCCGTGCGCATCGCCGAGCGAGACGAAGCGGGCGTTGGCCGGGCTCAACACGAACTCGTATTGCTCGCCGTCCTCGCTCTCGACGCCGACGCGCAGCCCCTCGTCGTGGACCGCGACGACGGCCCCGCGCTCGACACCACCGCCGAAGTGCTTGATGCGCGCGGGCGCGCCGACACGCGGCAGAGGTCTGGTCGGGCCGAGCATACAGCTGAGGCATAACACAAACGTCACGCGCGAGCACCGCGCGCGCCCGCCGCGACCGCTACCGTGGCGAGACAATGCGCCGCACGAAGATCGTCGCCACCATCGGACCCGCCTCGCGCGAGCCCGACACGCTGCTCGCGATGGTGCGCGCCGGCATGGACGTGGCGCGGCTGAACTATTCGCACGGCACGCTCGAGGAGCACGAGGAGACCGTGCATCGCGTGCGCGACGCCGCCGGCAAGGCCGGGCGCCCGGTCGCGATCCTGCAGGACCTGCCCGGCCCCAAGCTCCGCATCGGACCGCTGCGCGAGGACATCGTCGAGCTGAAGCCCGGCGACATGGTCACGTTCACCTGCGGCGATGAGCGCGTCGGCGACGCCGGCCACATGTCGATCACCTGGCCCGGCCTGGCCGCTGCGCTCACGCCCGAAGAGGTGCTGTACCTCGCCGACGGCTCCGTGCGCCTGCGTGTCTCCGCGGTGCGACCCGGGGAGAGCGAGGTCGATGCCGAGGTCGAGGTCGGCGGCGCCGTGGCCTCGCGTCAGGGACTCAACATCCCCGGGCCGGCCCACACGTTGCCGTCCGTCCCCGAGGAGGACCTCGAGCTGCTGCGCCACGGCGAATCGATCGGCGTGGACATGGTGGCCCTGTCGTTCGTACGCTTTCCCTCCGACGTGGAAACCGTGCGCGAGCACACACGCCTGCCGCTGATCGCGAAGATGGAGAAGCCGCAGGCGGTCGAACACGCCGAGGACATCATCCGCGCCGCCGACTGCGTGATGGTGGCGCGCGGCGACCTCGGCATCGAGATGCCGATCGAGCAGGTCCCGGCCGTGCAGAAGAAGCTGCTCGAGCTCTCCGGTTACCTCGCCCGCCCTTCGATCACCGCGACGCAGATGCTCGACTCGATGGTCACCTCATCGCGTCCCACACGCGCGGAGGTCGCCGACGTCGCCAACGCGATCCTCGACGGTACCGACGCGGTGATGCTCTCCCAGGAGACGGCGATCGGCGCCTATCCGGTAGGGGCGGTGGAGATGATGGCCGCGGTGGCGGTGCAGGCCGAGGCGATCGCGCCGTACGAGCACTGGAACACATCGCGCGTGCGTCGCGCCGAAGCCGACCCCGCCCACACGGTCGCCCACAGCCTATGCCTCGCCGCGCGCGAATTGCACCTCGACGCGCTGATCGTGCCGACGCTCTCCGGACGCTCCGCGCGCCTGGTCTCGGCGCACCGACCGACCGTGCCGATCTACGCGCTCTCCCCCGGGCGCGAGACCGTGCGCCGCTGCGGGCTGATGTGGGGCGTGCAGGCCTCCTCGATCCGTCGCCACGAGACGACAGAGGAGCTGATCGCCGACTCCGCCCGGCGCGTCGTCGAGCTCGGCTGGTGCGAGAAGGGTCAGCGCGTCGGCATCACCGCGGGCCTGCCCAGCGGGCGTCCCGGAACCACGTCGCTCATGCAGATCCAGGTTCTGTAGGTTCAGCCGGCGGCGCCCACTCCCGTGCGCTCGTAGAACTCCTCCTCTTGGCGCCCCAGCTCGGTTACGGGCGCGTCGCCGTACATCCACTCGCGCGCGATCCGATGCCAGTTGTTGCCGGCGCGCAGCTGTGAGAGCACCGCGAGCGTCAGCATCTCCATGCGCCTGCCGAACAGGTGCTCGGGTCGGATCGTCTGGTGGCGCATCTCGCGATAGTGGCTGGAGCGTGGGTCCGAGCTCTCGATCATCACCTCCGTGGCGATCTCCGGCTCGAGCTGGACCGATTCGTCTGCCGTCGTGTACCACCAGATCGCGTCCTCGACGAAGGCCAGCAAGTGGTCCGGGTCCACGCGCTCTGGTTCGGGCAAGAAGCTCGACTCGGCCAACAGCGCGTGCAGCCCCTGCGCGTCGCCCTCCACGACAGCGCGTTGGCACGCGAGCTCCAGCTCCACCGGCTCCCGATCGAGGCGCTTGAACAACCCGAAGTCGAGGAAGGCGACGCGGCCGTCCGCCAACAACATGAAGTTGCCCGGGTGCGGGTCTCCCGAGAACTGCCGGTGCCTGTACAGGCAGCCGAGGAAGAAACGGAACACGATCTCCCCGATCCTGTCACGCTCAGCCTGCGGGTAGCCCTTGAGCTGCTCGAATCCGATCCCACGCACGAACTCGCTGACCAGCACCCGCTCGCGCGAGAGCTCACTCACGACCTCGGGCACCGCGATGAATGGATGGCCCTTGAAGATGCGTGCCAGCGAGCGCTGATTCTGAGCCTCCAGCTCGTAGTCGAGCTCCTCGGCGATGCGATCGCGAATCTCGGCCGTCACCCCCTTCACGTCGAGACTCGGGGTCATGCGCTTGAGCAGCCGCATGATCATGTCCAAGTTCTGCATGTCCGCGCGCACGGCCGCCGCCACGCCCGGATACTGCACCTTGACGGCCACCTCACGACCATCCGCCTCGAGGGTCGCCCGGTAGACCTGGCCGATCGAGGCCGCCGCGATCGGCTGCTCGTCGAACTCGGCGAACACGTCGGAGATCTTCGCTTCGAGGTCGTCCTCGATCACGCGCTTCATCTGCTTGAACTCGACAGTCGGCGCCGCGTCGCGCAGCTTGGCGAGCTCGCGCTGGAACTCCTCGCGGTGCTCCTCGGGCACGAGCCCAACATCCAGGAAGGACATCACCTGCCCAAGCTTCATCGCCGCGCCCTTCATCGTCCCGAGCACCGCCACGATCTGCTTGGCCGTCTCGAGCTGGCGACGCGCGCTCGCCTGCCGCGCCCCTTGCTCGCTGCGTGTGACGTTCGCCGCCTTCGTACCGAACTGCTTGACCGCCTCGCTCGCGGCCAGCCGACCCACGGTGGCAGTGCGACGCATCCTCGATGTTGGGATCTTCTCCTGCGCCACCCCTAGAGTTTAGGCTCGCCGTGCGAGGGTGCGCCGGGTCGGCGAAGGCGGAGGCTTGTGGCGCCGCGAAAGTGCCTGGCCGCGCGTGCGGGCGCCATGCCCTCGGGACTAGCAACGGGGATGGCGGGCGTGTGTCTCGAAACAGACTGCCCTGCGCGGGCCTTGCTCAAGAGCAGCAACGCCAGGAGCAGCAACGGCGCATGGGCGAGTCGTATTCTCTAAACGGCTTGCCCGCCCGCGGGGTCTTGGGCGGACGCCTCTTAGGTAGACGACTCGACGCGCGAACCCGGGACGATGTCGTCCTTGCCGTCGGGCCAACGCACCCATGCCTTCTTGCCGCCGTCGTAGTCCTCTCCGAGCAATACGAGTGTCGCCGGCTCGCCGAGCGCCACGCAGGGCTCCGAGCCCTCCGGGTCGAGGCCGCGCCACACCCTGATGAACGAGTTCTGCTCCCACTCCCGAGCCACGCTCGTCGCATCGGTGTGGCCGGGATAGACGATCGTCTCCCCCGGCAGCTCCATCAGCGTGCCCATGATCGAGTCGCGCAGGTCGGTGTAGGTCGTGTGGCCCGGGGCCCTCACGCCTCCGACGGAGCCCTTGAAGAGCGTATCGCCGGTGAACACAACCGCCTCTCCGCCCTGAAAGCCGCCAGGACCCGCGCCCGTACCGGAACGCCCACTCTCGTGACTGGCCGTATGGGCCGCCGACTCGGAGACCAGGAGCGACAGCATGCCCGCCGTATGCCCCGGAGTTCGCAGCGGCCTGACCTCCAGGCCACCGAAGCGCAACACCTCCCCTGCTTCCATCGACTCGAGCTCGACATCCTTACCCAGCACCTCTCCCATCTCCGCCAGAGGCTCGCGCTCCAGCGGGTGGATCAGCACCTTCAGCTTCGGCCAGCGCTTGCGAAGCGTCCCCACGTCGCACACGTGGTCGAAGTGGTGGTGGGTCAAGAGGATGTGCGTCGGCTCGATCCCCAAGCGCTTGGCTGCCTCCACGAGTGGCGTCACAGGACCGCCAGCGTCCACGAAAAAGCCCGCGCCTCCCTCGCCGTCTGCGACCAGGTAGGTATTCGACAGGAACCGCTCGTTCAGCGAGCGCTCGATGATCATCGCCAGATCCTCTCAGGTTGCCTCCCGCGCCGCCACCAGGGGGGTGGCCGAGGCTTGTCGCGGGACCATTAGTCCGATAGGGCGAATATCTGCCCACACACACTGGCGTATAGCTCGGGTACCCACCTCCTTATCTTCCAACCGCGCGGCAATCGCGACATTCCGGGCTTGACATACACATCAACGTGTGGTTTTGTGGATAGGCGTCTCTATCAAGACTTGACTTTACGACGGGGGAGGATTACAGCGACCATGACCCACGACTCGACGTGGCTTGGAAGGACGCGCGCAAAGCGCGCGAAGCAAGTGGCGGCGCCGTTCGGACTGCTGCTTGCGTGCATCCTGCTCGCGAGCTTTGCCTCGACGGCATATGCCATTCCCTACGACATGCGCGGGGAATGGTCGGTCGAATACAAATCCGCCCACGAGCCGGCGCTGTCCGAGATCGGCGTCATCAATCAGATGAACAACGCCACCGGAGCCTTCTCCGGGACGTTCAGAGCGTCGATCGGCCTGGAAAGCTCGTTCGAAGGGACCCTATCGGGCACCACCGCCTCGATCACGTCGGTCACCCCGTCACCTTTCGGGACCATCACTTTCATAGCCAGCTCGACGACGGTCGACACGGTCAAAAACACGCTGTCGGGCTCGGGCATCTACTACACCAACGGCAAGGAAACCGAACCCGGTGAAATAACCGGAGTCAGACTCAAAACCTACCAGGAAGTCGAAGAACGACTGGCGCGCGAACAGAGGGAAAAAGAAGAAGCGGAAGCCAGAGCGAACGTGCGCGGCGAATGGTCGATCACGCTCGAATCGGGGCCCGAGAAAGTCAAAGGGATAGCGCTCATCACCGAACAGGCAAACGGCGAAAACAAGTTTGCCAGCAAGAGCGCGCTGTTCGAAAGCGTGATAGGCGGGACTTTTTCCGGCACGCTCGAAGGCAACAAAGCGAAGGTCACGATCACGACGGAAGGCAGCGCCGCGCTGTCGCTGCCACCGGGCACTTTTACGAGCGAAACGATCGTGGTATCCACGAGCTCCAATCCGACGTCCATGACGGGGAGCGGCAAGCTCAAGCTCGGCGAATTGGAACTGCCGGGAACGCTCACCGCCACGCGAATAAGGTCATACGGGCAAATAGAAGAACAGGAAGCAAAAGAACGCGAAGCCAGGGAAAAGGTCGAAGAAGAAGCGCGGACAGCCAAAGAAAAGGTCGAACGGGAAGCGAAGGAAAAGCGCGAACGCGAAGCGCGCGAAGCTTTGGAAAAAGCCAGCAAAACTCCGCCGACCACGATGCCGCTCGTGGAATCGCCCAAGTCCCTGGTGCCCGTCCTGCTCGCCACTAAAACATCGACCGCCAGCCACAGCGGCGGGCTCTCACTGAAGCTCACGAATCCCAATGGCGCCTCGGTCAGCGGACATCTGAAGCTGACTTTCACCAGTCAGGTCACCAGTGCCGAGCACACGACCGGCAATCGCAAAAGCAAGACCAGCACGCTGGGCGAAGCGTCCTTCTCGATCGCGCCCGCAGGCAGCCAGGTCGTAAAGCTCACGCTCACCAAAAGCGGGCGCACCGAGCTCGTCCATCTGAAGACCATGCACGTCCTCGTCACGGTCACCACGCAGGTAGACGGTCGGCCGACCATCACGAAGGTCTACGGTCTCACGCTACGTTCCGGGTCGACTCACCACAAGGGCTGAGAGAGCCTTGCGCTAGGGAGCGGCCGCTATCGCCCGGCCGCTCCCTAGACTGGTGTCCATGGCCCTGATCCATACCTGCTACCGCATCACCGATGTCGACCGCTCGATCGCCTTCTACAAAGCGCTCGGGTTCGAGGAGGTCGGGCGCATCCCGATCGGCGAGGAGGCGACCAACGTCTTCATGAACCAGCCCGGCGACGGCGACATGCCGCGCCTGGAGCTGACTTACAACTTCGGCGTGGACTCCTATGAGATCGGCTCGGGCTACGGCCACATCGCGATCACCGCCACGGACCTCGATGCCCTGCTGGCCCGCCTTGCCGAACAGGGCATCCAGCCCGAGAAGCCGCCGTACTCCGTGCGCGAAGGTGGCTCACGGCTGTGCTTCGTCAAAGACCCTGACGGCTATCGGGTCGAGATCATCGAGGGACAGCCGTCGTAGCATTCGGTGCGCGGCTAGAGTTCCCGCGCCCTCGCGCGGTCGTACAGAAGGGTGAGCAGGCGACTCTCCGTGGCTACCGGAAACCGCCGATGCTCGCCGAGAGTGTAGAAGGCAATATCCGCTGCGCCCACCCGGAAGATCGCCTCGACGGAATAAACGAGTTTCGCCGGCGGTTCGGAGAGGCGGTGCCCACCACGATGTGGTCTGACCAGAGGCAATCGTTGCAGCCTCGCAAGCAGGCGAAGCACGACCGCTTCCTGCCCGAGCATGTGTGCGACCGGGGCGGACGTGAGGCTGATCGCATAGACCGGTCCATCGGGACCTCCCGAACCGAGAGCGGAGGAGCGGAGATCGTGCGCCATGCAAGCGCGGCCGCTTGGTGACTGAAGGGTGGCAATTTCAGCCTTAGCCAGAGCATCGCTCGGCATAACGATCACTATGGAACCCACAAGCTCTCCGATCCAGTCGCCGGAGCGATCCTCGAGCACGGAGCGCTCAGCCGCAACTGCCCGACTACGTGGCTTGCCGCGGTGCCCACAGTGCAGTAGGCCCTGGAGTTCGGCCCCTTCGGGTGGCGAGCCTGCCTCGCCGACAAACGGGCCGCTACCAGGGAGATCGCTCGGCTGCAGGTTCACGGCGCGAATGAACGGGAGCGCCTGCGCAACGGTGATCGGTTTGCCTGGATCGCCTGACGCGAAGATCTCGCCAACAGCTACAGACGCGACCACCACGACCAATCCGACCAATCCGAGAGCCAGCCGGCGCATTCCGGCCATTGTATCGGCCGACTACACACAACGTCGCTCTGAGTTTGCAAGCCGTCCACCATCTCGACGGCTATCGGGTCGAGATCATCGAGCAGAGTTGAGCAGCAGTCTCGGGAAGCCACCGCAGCTTGTGCTACAGTGCGACGCACAATGTCTGCGACACACCCAATATCTACCTCCAAGACCGTGGGAGTGCGCGAGCTTCGCCAGAACCTGAGCCGCTATTTGGAGCGCGTAAAGGAGGGAGAGACGCTCAGGGTAACCGAGCACGGTCATGAGGTCGCGCGGCTCGTGCCGTCGAACAGCGCGATAGACCCCTACTACCTGGAGCTCGCCGAGGAATACGGGGCGACGATCCCTAAGGGCAATTTGGCCAAGACCATCGCGAGCCTTCCGCCGCTCGCCAACCCGGCGCCGGCAGGCACAACAGACGCGCTGCTCGCCGAGGACCGCCGCGATCGCTTCTGAGACGGTGGGAGCCGTCTACATCGACACGAGTGCGCTTGGCCGAGTCCTGCTCGACGAGCCCGACAAGAGCGCTATTAAGAATGCACTCGACAGCTTTGATCGAATCATCGCGAGCCGTCTGTTGCGTATCGAGCTGCGCCGCGTCGGCCTCAAGCGTGGACTGCTGGATCGCGCCGAGTCGCTCTTGGCGGACATTTCGCTCATTCCCCTGGAGGATCAAGTCCTCACAGCCACCGAGACCCTCACGCCGACTTCGGTGGGAACGCTCGATGCCATACATCTCGCCACCGCGGTCCAACTCGCCAGGGCCGGCAAGCTGAACGCCCTGATGACTTATGACAAGGGTCTGGCCGCTGGTGCGCGCGAGCACGGCATCACGGTGCTATCGCCAACCTGACACCCTCACCCGCCGGCCCCCGGACAGGGTGAGAATTCTGGAGATAACAGTCTAAGAGTCCTAATCCGGGGCACCCGGTGAGATATGCTCGCGCCATGTCGACTCTCACGGGGAGGCTCTTTACGGCGAGCGCGACAGGCATCCTGAGCCTCGCGCTGTCGGCCACGGCACTGGGGACAGCAACGGTATCCGTGCACGTGCAGCACAAGCCCGCTGTTCACCAGAACGTCCATCTCGCTCTCCAGGCGAAGCAACTTCCCGAAGGCGGCTACTACTACGGCGTGATCGTGCTGAAACCGTACAAGAAGTACACGCGGACCTCGCCGCCGCCGTGCTCGACGTCAAGCAACATGCAACGCACCGATTACGGTTACCCGCAAGCCAACGGACAGGTAGCGCTCGCCCTGACTCCGGCGAAATCCTCGACCGGACATTGGTGCCCGAGCGGCTCCTACGAAGGCGCAATCTACGCCGTTCCCCATGCGCCACCCTGCGAAAGCACCTACCCCTGCCATAGCGAACCGTACAAAGAACCATGCGCGGGTGTCGGGCCCGGGTGCGTGAACGGCATAGTCGCACGGCCAAAGGAATACGCATACCCCGACGGCCTGCCGACACCTCGAGCGGCTGGCGCAACGATCGTGGCGCACTTCTCCGTCAAGGTCCCAACTAGCTGTCTATGTTTACTTCCTTCCTGAGAAACGTCTTTCAAATGAGCTCTGTGCCGGGCGTTTATGGATTGTGAAGGCTGGGGTGTAGGGCTCATCTTTTGAATGGTCTGCACGACACCCCCTTTTCTCGCGAACCTGTAGATAAAGATTAGGTACCAAATAAATCCCCTCAGCCCCAGAACAGGGGGTATCGAGACGTGCAGGTCATTGCGAAAGACCTTCTCAGCTCGATGGGTACCGGATCGAGATCATCGAGCAGGCATAGCCAGTTGCAGGTGCGTTTCAGGCATAGCCAGTCGCCGGTGCGTTCGAAGCGAACTTGAGCTAAGGGAGCATGCGCGAACAGCGCGGTGCGCATTGGCAAGCAGCGATCACCCGGCGCTGAGCGTGAACTTAGCCGACGTTCTGAGCAGCGGCTTTCCGGAGCTGTCCTT
>DATHNH010000155.1:0-7999 GCA_035486255.1 Solirubrobacteraceae bacterium
TCAGGCTCTACCTCTCTCTTCACTTGGCGGTGAAGGAGGCAGCCTGAGCCGAGGCGCGGACGGGCTCCCGGCTGGGGAGCCCGTCCAAACCTCAAAGAGCTATCGAGCCCCCCGGTGTCGGGGGCACTTGGAGACCGACCAAACTAAGGCGCGCTAGTTCGAGCGACGGGGAGCTACACGGCGGTCGGCGCCAGGCGTTCCGCCGCGCTTCTCTAGGTTGAAGATCGTCTGAGGCAGCTTCGGAACTGAGCCTGGCTTCGGCACGCTAGGCGGATTCGTCGCCTTAGGTGGGCTTTTCGGGGGCTCAGGCATCTCTATGAGCTTAGCGCCGCTGCCGTAGCCAAACCGACGGTCTCAAGAACGAGGGCTCCAAGAGCGAGCACCAGGAATCCACCCAGCCGGTCAACGACCTTCCCATTCTCGTTTCGCCGATCCTCGAATGCTTCGGCTAGAGCGATGTCGATCAATGGCTGGCTGGTAATGCCTTTGTCCCATAGGGCGCGGTAGGTGGCACCTGCTTTGACGCTGACGCCGAGCGCGTACGGGCGCAGCAGGAGCACGACAAAAACCAAGACGCCGGCAGCGCCGAGCAGACCGAGCCCGGACGGCACGACCTCTTCGAGGCCCCGTGGATGGCCATTGTGGAAAACGGGCTTCGCAAGTAGCGACGCGATAACGGCGGCGGCCGCGAGGAGTGTCGCGCCGCGCCCACGCAGCTCCGATACCTGTCGCTCTTGCTCAGCAAGCGCGTTTGCCCCGAGTTCGTATACGCGTTCCTCGAAGGTCGCCATCGGCCGACCACGATGACCTATCCGTCGGACGATTGTCTGAGGACCTCCTTGACGTGTCGTGGAGTTCCTGGGCCGACGGCGGGGCGATGCACAGTCAACAAACTCCAGCGTCACCGAGCCTAGCGCGCGTGAGTGGCCGGAGCCCGGCGACGATACCGCCGACGTGGCGAGGGACCAAACGTCGGCTGGCGCGGTACTCACGTCTGGAACTCGTAGCTTGGTGAGCCTGCGGCGCCGATCACCTCGTCAGCTGAACCGGCGCACCGCACGTGGGCCGGTCGGATGTCGCGGCCGTACCCTTCGTTCGGTGGACACGATCGACATAGCCGTCTTCTACCTGGGGCTTACCGGGGCCTTGTCGCGCTTTCAGGGTGGCGGCGAGCCGATCCACGTTTCCTTTGAGCGTGACTTCCGTTCCCTCTCCAGGGGCGAGCGACTGGCGCTGGGGCCGCCCATCGGCGACCTCGGCCCCGCGGCAATCCCCGGCTCGTTCATCCCGCTGCTTGAGGCCCTGAACTGGACCGTTTCGCTGGACGATCTCATCAAGACCCACTGGCCGAACGAGCTATCCACGCCGGTCCGCTGGTACGAGACCATCCCGCACGGAGCGACCGTCCGTGCCGTGCGATTCGTGCGGAACCGCGTGCACCACCACTGGATCGACGCCCTGACGCTGGCCGACGACGATCAGGACCTCCCCATGCGCCTGGCGTCGTGGCTGTGGCTGTGGCGAACAGAGCTACACCCACAGCCAGCCGGCCGGCAGGACGCACCGGGCGAGGCGCTTTACCGTGAGGACCTGGCCGGCGAGCCCGTGATCGGTGCACTCGGACGCCTCACGGCGATCTTCGGGATAGCGCTACGGACGCTGCACGAGTGGGGATGCGTCACCAGCGACTTGCTCACAGAGCTGCTGCCGGCGTTTGAGGATTTTGACCCTGCTGCTTTCTCCCGCAGCGCCGTCATCGGCACCGAGTCCCCGGCCCGCTAGGCCGTGGCGCGACCTAGCGGCGGTAGGTGATCTCCTCCCCCGTTGTCGGCACGTCGCGCCGCTCGGCCCACTCCGCGACTTTGTAGCCGTTCGGAAAGTAAAGGGTTCGAAGGGTCCCGTCGGGTGCGATCTGTGGCACCTCTGGGCAGCCGTAGGCGTTGAAGATGTCGCCGAGCAGGAGGCGGGTCGCGGTGAACGCTTCCTGCGGGACCCCGGTGAGCGCACTGATCGGCAGCGTGAGGCTTGAGCGCGCCTCCCTCACCTGGTGAGCGCGCTGGTACGGCTCGGTGAGGCCGGAGTGGTTGAAGGCGAGCAGCGTGTGCGGGCCGAAGACGCGCGCGTTGACGACGGCATCGCCGCGGGCGCCGGCGCGGGCAGCGTGGCGCCCCGCAAAGCGAAGGGAACTCGCCGCGCAGGTGACGAGGTGGGCGGCGAGTATGACCGGCTCCGCGCTCACGTGAGACCCGCCCTCGGTTTTCCGAATCTTGACCGCGGTCGACGCGGCGCCGTCGGTGAAGCACACCGCGTACGGGTAGTCGGCGGGTTTGCGCTCGTCGGCCGGCGAAGTGAGCGTGTAGCGCTCCACACTCACTCCCGCGATCGGGGGCAGTTCGGCGAAGAAGGCATCCAGAATCTCGTTCGCCCCGGGCATGGCGCGCGCCCACGTCTCAATCTCGCTGAGCCCGTCAAAGCTGATCGGCAGGTCGCCGGGGTTGTTCGGCACGAGCGAGACGACGAGCCAGGTGCGGTCGTCGGTGGTGTCCAGCTCGGGCGGCATTTCCTCAGCGATCTGCATGAGTCGTTCAATCTGCTGCTTCTCGCCACGGAAGCGGTCTCGGTACAGGTCGGCGACCTCAGCCTCGCTCAGGTAGCGAGTGGTGCCGTCCCGCCGGGGATAGCGCAGGTTGTCGCCAACGACGACGGCGTGTGGGCGGAACGGGCTTGGCTCGGCGAGAAGCAGGTAGAAGCCGCGCCCTGCGTTCTCACCGGGAATCGCACGGATGTCAAACGCCGCGTGCGGCGCGGTGCCGGAGGCGACGATCTGGCGCATACGACGCTCCTCTGCGTCGCTCAACTCCACTTCGGGGCAGCCGTTCGCCATCGCATTCTTCTCGCCAACGCCGAGCAGGACGACGCCGCCGCGATGGTTGCGCAGCCCCGCGATGTCCTTGCAAAGCTCGGCCTTGTCGTCGTCGTCTTTGCCGTAGATCGTGGCCTTGAAGTCCAGCTCGTCGGTCTCCTTGACTTTCTCCGTGACGAGTCTGGCGATATCCTCTGCCGTGACCTCGGCGACGGGCGCGCCGAGCAGGTCCGCGAGAGTTGAGCCGGCGGCTGTTCCTGCCACGGTGCACACAGTACTCGCGGCGCTCGCGATTGCCGTATCAGTCCGCCGACTACCGCGGCTACCGTTCTCGCGTGAGCCGCTGCGTTTTCTGCGATCTAGAGCACAAGACCCGAGAGCACGTGATCCCGCAATGGCTTGGAGAACCGCTTAGGGAGTCACACCCCGTCGCTCCGGGGAGGCTCAGGATCGGCCTGACGCATCGCTACACGCCGCCCGCGGGACGGGGGGGCGAGGCACGCGAATGGTCTATGTCCGGACCCGATCTCGTCACCACCGAAGTCTGCGGCCAATGCAACAACGGCTGGCTCGCCGAGCTTGAGGGGCGAGTGAAGCCGAGGCTCGAGGGGATCGTCCGAGGCGAGCCGGCCAACCTCCTCTCAGACGACCAGCCTGCGGTAGCGACGTGGTGTTACAAGACCGTGTTGCTGATGCAGCTCGTCCGGCCCGGCAAGTTCCGGTTCATTCCGCGTGAGCGCTACGCACAACTCCACCGCGAGGAGAGGCCACCGAGCGATTCTCGGCTATGGCTTGGCGCGACACCTGTTGACGGACTAGTCGTGCATGAGGCGACGATGGAGGCGGACCTGAGCACGCTCACGTCGAAGCACCGGGGTTATCTCTCTGTGCTCACTGTCGGTCATCTACTGATCCTCTGCTCAGGCAGATCGAGAGAAGTCTCCGAGCCGCTGAGCTTCGACGCTCGCGCTGAAGGCAAGGCGCTCGTGCGCCTGTGGCCAGCCTCGATGCGCGCGGCTCAACGGCCGCCTGCCGAGGTCATCCAAGACCTCAAGCTCGAAGCGCTTGGAGCCTTGATCTAGCTGTCCCGTTTGGGGGTGGTTATTGACCTTTCTGGTTTATCAGGGTGTCCGCCGGCACCATGAGCACGAACTCGGCCAAACTCAACGAAACGAAAACGACCGCTCCGAGGAGCGGTCGCAGGATAACGGCATAGCGGGGGCGGGATTCGAACCCGCGACCTTCGGGTTATGAGATTGATATGGGGGGTATCCGTGGGTGCTGATTTGGCTTACTAGAGCCAATCTTGTACGTCTCGGAACCCCCCAGTTTTGCTCAAATTGCACCCCGATTTGCACCCCGCTCCACGGAGCCCAGGTCGCCGCAGGGGCGGATGCCCAGTTCGACGGCCCGCTTGGCGTCACGGCCGATCCAAGCAGGCTGGCTGGACCCGATCGATTTCGGACCCGGTGTTCAGACCATCGCGCGCGAGGCGACCTTACGGTCTTGCCCGCTTCAGAAGATCCCGAATTCGCGCACCAGCTTCGGGAGTGTGTCGGTTTCGAAGAGCAGCGCGAGCAGGCCCTGCTCGAGTTCCTCGCCGAGCCGCGCTGCTTCGGCGAACACGGCTGAGCTACTCGCCTCCGCTCGCGTGAGCGTGTTCAGCTCTTCGCGCTTGCGTTCGTCGTCGAGGACTCCGAGAAAATCGTCGTACGCTCCGAGCGCGCGCCCCCCGGGGTCGGCAGCGCCATGGCGTAGAAATGCTACGGCGATTCGATCGACCGGCGGTGTACCCAGCTGCTCGCGCAGATAGTTGGGCATCTCCTCGGCGGTGAGTTGCGCGCATTCCAACACCGGTAGCAGCCCGCCGGCGAAGAGCACCTTACGCGCCGTTCTCAGCTTGACGTTACGCAGCCCCCACTTTTCTGGCCCTTCGTACTCCTTGCCCGCGAAGTCCACGCACATCGTCCGCCAGTAGCGGATCACGTCATTGAGGAGAAACCTCGGGGGGCGATAGTGCTTCACCGACTCGTCGAGGTAGCGCTCCAGGAGCTGGTCGCGTGCGGTATCGGCGAACTCCGGATTGGTCGCGTCGATCGACTCCAGCAAGAACAGCATGCGGCGGCTGAGGTTCGCGTTCGAGTCTTGATCCAGTCCGATCTTCTCGATCAGCTCGCGGCTCCAGACGGGCTCACCGAAAATGCCTTGCTTCCCTGGGGCGCGGTCAAGAATCGCCTCGATGTCCACTTTCGCGGGTCGCACCTCGTCTCGCATATTGCCGGTAACGAGCACCATGTAGTCGTCGTCGCTGCCGCTCGTGACCTCGGAGCGCCCCCATGACCCCATCAGCACGATCGCGACGTCCTCGTCGTGCACGAGATCCCGGAGGCGTGAGCTGCGCTCGGCGAGCTTGGTCGCCGTCAACTCGCGGGCGGCAAACAGGTTGGGAAAGTCCCGCCCGACTGCCTCCGAGAGCTGTTGCAGGGGCGTCGTCAATGCCCGTCCGTCAGTCTTGCCGTAGCGGCGCCTCGAGGATCCAGGGAACGTCGAGACAGCGATGAAGCAGCGGCGTGAACAGCTCTTCGTCGCCCTCCGTAAGAGGAACATGGTGCAGCGACCGGTCCATCGAGCTCAGATGGACGTGGCGCAGCCTCGTCCGAAACGCATCGAGCAGCTCATCGCCTACGACCATCGACGCATCCAACGACCAAGCGTGGGCGATGTCGAAGCAGAATCCCGCCTCCGGAAGCGCCGTGAACCATGGCACCAGCTCGTCTGTGGTGCGGCCGCTGTCCTTGCGGGCATCCATGTTCTCGAGCACGAGCTTGCGGCCCAGTAGGCGGTATGGCTCAGGGTCCAGCATCGTGTCCGGGTGCATCACGATCGCCTGCGTTCTATCGGCAAGCCGAGCGAGCGCGGGAACGAGGCTCTGCTCGGGCATCTTGAGTGCCTTGGAGGGCCCGTGGATGCTCAGATAGTGGAAGGGCAGCCGCGGATTGCCTTCGAGATAACTCAGGAGCCCGTCAAGCTCCCCCTCGGAAAGAGCCGAGAGCTCAACCGCGAATGGCGAGGCATCCCATGCTTGAGCTACCTGCTGCGGCCAGTGGCCGCGTGACTCGCTCATGTAGCCAGTCGAGACACCCAGCGGGTGGTGGGCGAGCAGAGCATCCGGCGCGGCGAGGGCAGGCATCGACATCGTTTTCAACCTAGCGGCATCTCAGGACGACGCTCGAGGTCGGTGTCGATCGCGCTCACGAGGCGAGAGCGCGCGCGGACTCGCGCCTCGCGCGCGGGTCATCGCTCTCGAGCAAGTCGAGCAGGACCGCCGCGCGCGGGGTGCGCCGATCGCGGTCCTGGTGGAGATGCGGCCATAGCTCATCGCGCACCCAGCGAATCCGGATCAGGCCGTCGCTGGCTGGCGTGAGCGCGTGCTCACTGAGGATCGCAGCGCGGTGGCCGGCGGGCGCGTACACCTCGACACCCGGCACTTTGCCGGCGAGCCCGACAACATCGCCAGCCGATGCGCCCGTGACGAGGACGTCCGGGCGCGCGAGGAGCCGCCCGAGCTCCGAACGGTGACCGGCAAGATCCTCGATTGCGGCGCGCGGGCGGAGCTTGGAGGCGTGTTCGCCCAGCGGATGACCTTCGAGCCATGCGCGCATCCGCGACGGGTAGCGCTCGCGGGGCGCGAGGCGCTTGGCGCCTGCTTCGTCGCCTGATGCGAGGAGGATGATCGCCCAGGCCATGCTCGGGGATAGCGGGCGGCCGGAGGGAGTGGGCTGGCGGACGTGACGCTGTACTACCCGCTCGTCGAGCCACCAGCTACGGCCGCGCTTGGTCGCCGGCAGCCGTCCCGATGCCATTCGTTGCCGTACCGCGGCAGGGCTCACGCCCAAGCGACCGGCAGCTTCGTTGACGCTCAACAGCGACGGATCGGGTATGGACAAAATACTAGCGCCAGCGAAAGGATTATGTCCTTTTCTCCCGCGCCGCCTTATCGTTCTCAGCCTTCTCAGCCTCGTCGTACGCCGGCTCGGCCGTAAAGGCGCGTTCGGCGAAGGCGGCGCCATAGGCCGGGTCCGGCGCGTAGTCGGCGTAGATTTCGGTCGTCGCCAGGTTGCGGTGACCCATCCACTCCTGCAGCGTGCGCATCGGCACGCCCGCAGCCGCCATGCGCGTGCCGAAAGTGTGCCGCAGCGAGTGGAATGTGATGCCGCCCTCGCGACCGCAGCGGTGCCCCATTCCCGCCGCCTCCATCGCCGCGTAGAAGCGCTTGCGCAACTGCGAGGCGTCGTACGGCTCGCCGGTGTGCGGGTGGCCGAACACGAGATCCTCGTCGCCCTGGTAGACCGAGCGCTTGAAGTGACGGTCGAGCTCGCCGCCCAGCCGGTCGGCCATCGGCACCGCCCGCGAGGAGCGCTTGGACTTCGGCGTGCCCCAGTTCCTGCGCGTGAAGTTGCGCCGCACGCGGATCAGCGACGCCGGCCAGTCGACATCGCGCCAACGCAGCGCGACCAGCTCGCCCTCTCGAATGCCCGTCATCGCCGCCGTCAGATACAGCACATGGTCGGTGGACGCATGGAAGTCGAGCTCACCCGTGCCCTCAGCCGGCACAGAGGTTCGCGCCGCCGTCGCGCGCAACAGCGCGTCGAGCTCGCTCAATCCGAGGAAGCGGATGTCCGGATCGACCTGCTCGGCCTCCGGACGATCGGTTGCCGCGACCGGATTGGACGTGCACCAGCCCTGCTTGAGCGCGAACCCGAAGACGCCGTGCGCGAAGTTGAGGTGGTTGACGATCGTCTTGCGACTCAACCCGTCGCCAGCGCTCTTCGCGGGTATGTAGGCGGCGACGTCGCGTGCGGCGATGCGGTCGACGGGCTTTGAGCCGAAGTGGGGCACAAGGTGCTTGTTGAGGATGATCCGGTAGTCCTGGATCGTCGAGGGCTTGCGCCGCTTGACGTGCTCCAGGTGATGCAGGTAGCGGTCGCCCGCCTCCGGGTCTGTCCGGTCTTCTGTGTGAGGTCGGGGTTACCGACCAGGCCCGGGGCGCGGGCCGGAAAGGACCCCTTGATGACCACGCAGACGAAGAAACCCTCGGCGGATACTCCCGCCGTGGCTGATCCCGCGAAAGAGGCC
>DATHNH010000156.1:0-5929 GCA_035486255.1 Solirubrobacteraceae bacterium
GCGATGGAGGGTTCGCGGCCACTGCTCGTCGAGGTCCAGGCGCTCGTATCTCCCTCGGAGCTCGAGCAGCCGCGCCGCGTGGTGTCGGGCCTTGACCGCAACCGGCTCGCGCTCGTGCTGGCGATCCTCGGACGTCACGGAGGCGTCGGTCTGGGATCGCACCCACCCTACGACGTGTTCGTCAACGTCGTCGGCGGCGTTCGCATCGACGAGCCCGGGGTGGATCTCGCGATCGCGCTGGCGGTGGCCTCAGCGGCCAAGGGAGTGGCGCTGAACGGATCGCCATGCGGGTGCTTCGGTGAGCTTGGTCTCACCGGCGAGCTGCGCTGGGTGGGTCACCCCGAGCGTCGTCTCGCCGAGGCGGCCAGGCACGGTCTCTCGGTTGTGCACGCCCCCGCCGGCAGTGGGCAGGGGGCTCACGAGGCCTCTACGCTACGGGCGGCGCTCTCGGTTGCGCTTCCATCAGGTAGAACTCGTCCAGCTTCGGTCGCGGCATAGCCAGGGAGGCGATAAAAAAAGCCTAAATGCCGTAGAATGACTAGTCGTGGCCTCACGATCCGGCGAAGAATTCGACACGGACGCGCGACCCGAGCCCGGTCTGGTCAGGGCCCTCGAGATGGTGGCTCCCGGTACCGCGCTGCGGGAGGGGATCGAGAGCATTCTGCACGCCCGCACCGGCGGTCTGATCGTGATCGGAGACCCCGAGGAGCTCAGCTTTCTCTTCTCGGGAGGCATCAAGCTCGAGATCGACTACACACCCGCCTTCCTCTATCAGGTGGCAAAGATGGACGGGGCGATCATCCTCAACGCCAATGCGACCAAGATCGCGATGGCAAACGTACAGTTGATGCCCGATCCCACGATCCTCTCGCACGAGACCGGTACACGCCATCGCACGGCCGAGCGCGTCTCCAAGCAGACGGACGCGCTCGTGATCGCCATCTCGCAACGCCGCGAGGTCGTCTCGCTGTACGTGGACGGGGTCAAGTACATCCTCGAAGACATAACCGTCGTGCTCTCCAAGGCCAATCAGGCACTGGCCACACTCGACAAGTATCGCCAACGCCTCGACCAGGTCTCCACGCGTCTCACGGCGCTCGAGTTCGAGGGAGGAGTCACGCTCCACGACGTGCTCACGGTGCTGCAACGCTCGGAGCTGGTCACACGCATGGCGGTCGAGATCGAGCGATACATCGTCGAGCTCGGTAGCGAGGGGCGCCTGATCGAGATGCAGCTCGAGGAGACGATCCTCGGCACCACGGCCGAGAAGGCGGCGCTCGTGCAGGACTATCTGGCCGACTACTCAGACGAGGCATTTGCCTCCGCGCTCGATCAGATCGGTCGCCTGGCCCACCAGGATTTGCTCGACTTCGGCCGCATAGCCGAGCTGCTCGGCTATGACCGCAAGCTCAACACGCTGGACTACCCGGTCTCCCCCCGCGGATATCGCATCCTCGGGCGGATTCCACGGTTGCCGAAGCTCGTCGTCACACAGATCGTCGCTGAATTCGGTGGTCTGGACGAGCTGTTGGCGGCGACCGATGCAGAGCTCGAGGCGGTCGAGGGAGTGGGGGAGATAAGGGCGAAGGACATACGCGAGGGCCTTCGCCGGCTGCAGGAGATCAATCTCGTGGACCGCTACCTACAGACTTGACTTGACCCACAGCCGGTCCCGTGGCCGGCCCCGACACAAAGGCCGGTCCCATTGCCGGCGCGACGAAGGAGGACACCATTCCCGTATCAACAGTTGATGAGACATCGTTCATCGAAGAGCTCGAGGCGACTCGCGAGGTCGAGTGCATCGAGTTCGAGCTCGGTGACCACGTCGTGTATCCCCATCACGGCGCGGGCAAGGTTCTGAGCAAGGAGGACATGGAGGTGCTCGGCACCACGCGCGAGTATTTGACGATCAAGATCCTCCACAACGACATGACCGTCAAGGTCCCCACCGAGAACGCGTCCCTGGCGGGCCTGCGTCGTGTGATCGACGAAGAAACGGTCAAGAAGGTTCTCGACGTGCTCTCAGACGTCGTGTCGGAGATGCCCAAGAACTGGAACCGGCGCTTCAAGCACAACCGCGACAAGATCAAGACGGGCGACATCTACGAGCTTGCCGAGGTCGTCCGCAACCTCGCCCTACGTGAGAGCGAAAAGGGGCTGTCCACCGGTGAGAAGCAGATGTTCACGCGCGCCAAGAAGATCTTGGCCTCAGAGCTCATGTATGCGCTCGACAAGGACGAGGACGAGGCTGAGTCCTACTTGGATGAGCTGCTGGCCACATCCGCCTCGAGCCAGCTCGCGGTCGCCGGCAAGTAGCGGGCTCTCGCGCACGCAGCAGTTGCTCAGAGCAGTGATCGTCTGCCGCGTGCGCGGTAGCTCCCGATGAAGGCGCGACGACGATGGCCGTCGCGCTGATCGTTGCCGCCGGACTCGGCGAGCGCCTCGGAGCCGGACGTCCAAAGGCGCTCGTCGAGCTCGCGGGACGACCACTCGTCCAGTGGAGCGTGGACGTGCTGCGCGGCGTGCCGGCAATCGAGCGGATCGTGGTGGCACTGCCGGCCGACGTGGAGGCTCCGCCGGGAACGGTTGGCGTGCTTGGCGGCGGTGTTCGCTCTGATTCGGTGCGGCGTGCGTTGCAGGCAGCGGGAGACGGCGACTCGGTGCTCGTGCACGACGCCGCACGCCCCTTGCTCACCGTCGAGCTGGTGGAGGCGGTGCTCGCAGCCGTCGAGCGGGACGGAGTCGATGCTGCGGTCGCGGCCAGTCCCGTCACGGACACGGTCAAGCAGACGGGTGGCGATGGTTTGGTCACGCAGACCCTCGATCGCTCGACCCTGTGGGCGGTCCAGACGCCTCAGGCGTTTCGCAGAGAGGCGTTGGAGCGAGCGCTCGACGTGTCGGACGACATTCTGGGGCAGGCCACCGACGACGCCTGGCTCATCGAGCGCGGCGGGGGACGCGTCGTGGTTGTGCCGGCCTCGAAGGAGAACCTGAAGGTGACAACCGCGCTTGACCTGGAGTTGGCCGAGCTACTGTTGGCTCGGCGCCGAGCGTAGGGCTCGGGCTCGCTACCCTGGCGTGGCCGCGGTGGCCCTGTCCGATCTTCTTGCCGAGAATGCTTACCGACTATCACCTACACCTACGTCCCGACGAGCTCGAGGCCACGCCCGCCGAGCACTTCACGCAGGCCAATTTCGAGCGCTATCGAGAGGCGGCGGACGAGCGGGATATCTCCGAGCTCGGTGTGTCCGAGCACGTCTATCGGTTCGCACAGGCACTCGACGTGTGGCAACACCCGCTGTGGCGCGAATTCGCGTGTGACGACCTCGACGAGTACTGCCATTTCGTACGAGAGCAGACAGACCTGCGCTTGGGGATCGAGGCCGACTTCGTTCCCGGCGCCGAGGATCGCATGGCCAATTTGCTGGAGGCCCGCGACTTCGACTACGTGGTCGGCTCGGTGCACTTCCTGCGCGACCATGCGCTGGACATGGACGACTACAGCGTGTGGGGCTCGGGGCGCTCGGCCGAGGAAATCTGGCGCGCCTATTTCTCGACGCTCGGGGAGGCCGCCCGCAGTGGCCTGTTCGACATCCTCGCTCACCCCGATCTCGTAAAGGTCTGGGGCCGCGATCGCCCTCTGCCCGAAGGCGATTTGCGCCGCTACTACGAGCTTGCGATTGACGCGATCGCGGAGTCCGGCATCGCCATAGAGGTCTCCACGGCAGGGCTGCGCAAGCGTGCGCAGGAGATCTACCCCGCGCCCGCGCTGCTTCAGATGTGTGTGGAGGCAGGCGTCCCTGTCGCGTTGTCGAGCGACGCCCACTGTCCGCGGGACGTAGGCGCCGACTACGATCGCGCGCTGGAGCTGCTGGCGAGCGTCGGAGTGACGGAGTTGTGCGTGTTCGAGCACAGGGAGCGCCGTTTGGAGCCGATCGGGGCGGGTGTGGTGTGACAGACGGAGTTTGGTCGTCGGTTTGCCGGTGTCGGCCGAGCGGCGAGGCGATAGCGGTCGAGGTCCGTGTGGGATGACGCTGACCGGCATCGGCTATGACTCTCACCGACTGGTCGAGGGTCGCCGCTTGATCCTTGGCGGCGTGGAGATCCCGAGCGAGCTGGGCCTCGAGGGCCACTCCGACGCCGACGTGCTCACCCACGCGGTGATCGACGCGCTGCTGGGCGCCGCGGGGCTCGGCGACATCGGTGAGCATTTTCCCGACAACGACGAGCGCTATCGCGACGCCGACTCGATCGAGCTGCTGCGCACAGCCCTCCCGCGCGTGCTCGTTCAAGGCCTCGAGATCGTCAATGTGGACAGCACCGTCCTCATGGAGCGCCCCAAGCTGGGTCCCCATCGCGAGGCGATCCGCCGGCGCCTCGCGGGCGCCCTCGGTATCGCGCCGGGACGCGTCAACGTCAAGGCCACCACCGGCGAGGGCATCGGGTTCATAGGACGTGGTGAGGGCGCGGCTGCCTTGGCGGTCGTCTCGCTACGCATCGCCGACTGAGAGCCTGTCTCGAGATATCCGCCATGCCAGGAATGCGAGAGTGGGGGCTTGGTCTGGGCGCTGGATCGCCATGTGAGGTCTCGCGCGTACCACGAGTACGCGCTGCGACCACCTGCAGCCCAGCTTTGTCCATAAACGCAAGCGAACGCGGCGGACGTCTCCGAGACAGGTTCGAACGGCCGGCGCTACTGTTGCTCGGCCATGCGAGCGATCCGACTACACGACACGCGCACGGGGGAGCTGCTTGCCCTCGAGCCTCGCGATCCCGGCAAGGTGGGCATCTACGCCTGCGGTCCCACCGTCTATAGCCGCATTCACATCGGCAACGCCCGGCCGTTTGTCGTGTTCAGCCTGCTCAAGCGCTTTCTCGAGCACGAGGGCTTCGACACGACGCTTGTAGTCAACGTAACCGACGTCAACGACAAGATCTACGACGCAGCTCGCCTCGATCCGCAGAGCGGCGAGCCGGCGTCGCGGGCCGGTCGCTCGAGCGCCGAGCTGGCGACTGAGATGACCGTGCTCTACGCAGCCGACACAGACGCGCTCGGCCTGGGTCGTCCCGACCACGAGCCGCTCGCTTCACAGACGATGGATGGGATCGTCGCCTACATCCAGGATCTGATCGACTCCGACCACGCTTATGCAAGCGGGGGAGACGTGTTCTTCCGGGTGCGTTCGGACCCCGACTACGGCTCGCTTTCGCACCGCCGCATCGACGACATGGACCAGGGCGAGGGGGTCGAGGGATCCGATCGCAAGCAGGATCCGCTCGACTTCGCGCTGTGGAAGGGGCGCAAGCCAGGCGAGGACACCTGGTGGCAGGCACCCTGGGGAGAGGGCCGACCCGGTTGGCATATCGAGTGCTCGGCGATGGCCGAGTCGCTGCTCGGAGTTGGCTTTGACATCCACGGCGGCGGCTCGGACTTGGTATTTCCCCACCACGAGAACGAGGCATCCCAGACGCGCGCGGCGCGCGGCCGAGAGCTTGCGCGCATCTGGATGCACAACGGCATGATCCAGCTCACCGGCGAGAAGATGGCCAAGTCCGCCGGCAACATCGCGCTCCTGCACGAGGTCGTCGAGCAGTATGGGCGTGACGCCGTCGTGATGTATCTGATCGGCGGCCACTATCGCCAGCCGCTTGCTTTCTCGCGGTCTGAGCTCGAGGACGCCGAGCGCCGTGTTCAACGCGTCCGCGAGGTGCTGCGTCGGCTGGAGCCAGGTCAGCCGAGTCCAGCGGACATGGCTTCCCACAGCGAGGCGTTCTTTGCCGCGCTCGCCGAGGACTTCAACACCCCCAAGGCCCTTGCCAGTCTGTTCGAGTGGATCCGTGAGGCCAACCGCCGCGGTGAGGCAGTCGGTGACAGCGACCTGCGCGAGATGCTCGCCACGTTGGGCTTCGAGGGCTTGGAGGCACATGG
>DATHNH010000157.1:0-11712 GCA_035486255.1 Solirubrobacteraceae bacterium
AGGCTGTGCCCCGGTTGCTGCTCGCGACTCGCAACGAGCACAAGCTCCGCGAGTTTCTGCGGCTGCTCCCCGGCTTCGAAGTCGATGCTCTGCCGGATGAGGTGAGCCTGCCGCCCGAGGACGGCTCCACCTTCGAGCACAACGCGCTCGGCAAGGCACGCGCCGCGGCGGCCGCCACCGGCCGGGTCAGCATCGCCGATGATTCGGGTATCGAAGCGGCTGCGTTGGGCGGCGCACCAGGAGTCCGCTCGGCTCGCTACGCCGCAGAAGACGCTTCCGACGAGCAAAATCTCGCGAAGCTCTTGCATGAGGCGCCGGCCGGTAGTCCGCTCGCCTATGTGTGCGCTCTCGCCTACGTCGACCCCGAGGTCGGTGTCGAGCGTGTGTTCGAGGGACGTTGCACGGGTCGGCTCGCAGAGCGTCCGCGGGGTGCAGGGGGCTTTGGCTACGACCCCGCGTTTTTGCCCGACGACGTCGGCGGCGTGACGATGGCGGAGCTGGAGGACGAGCGCAAGGATGCCATCAGCCACCGTGGCCGTGCCATCCGCGAGCTGCTGGAGTGGCTCACAGCAAGTTGATCGCCGCCGCGACCGCGACCGCGACGCTGAGCGCCGCGTAACCGGTATAGCCGGATAGCAGCAGCAGCAACGCCGTGAGCAGCGCCACGAGCACGGTCGCGATCCAGGACACGCGGGCAAGGTCCATCTCTCCGCGTATTCTTCTCTTTCGTGCCCGAACCTGCTCGCCCGTCTGTAACCGCTGAGCGAAGGACCGCTTCCGTCGCCGATTTCGAGGATCGGCTCTCAGCTTCGAGGGAGAGGGTCATCCCCTTTGGCGACAGGCTCGCCGCATCGGTCGCGCGGCGGGAATCGCAGATCGTGCTCGGCCTCGACCCCGACCCGATGCGCTTGTGGCCGGTGGCAAGCGGTCGAGCTGAGGGACTGCCGGCAAAGGGATCGTTTGCCGGGGACTTGGCGGAGGAGAAGCTTGCGGTGGACAGCCGGCAGGCGGACGCTTCGCCGGCCCTGCGCGCCGCACGGGCCGTAAGCATGCACTGCACAGCTCTGATCGACGCGGCGGGACCGGCGTGTGTGGCCGTCAAGCTGCAGTTGGCCCGCTTCGAGGCGCTGGGAGCGCCGGGCTGGGCGGCGCTTGCAGTCGTCGCTGCGCATGCACGCGATGCGGGTCTGCTCGTAATCGCCGACGGCAAGCGTGGCGACATCGATGTCAGCGCCCATGCCTACGCGCACGCGCTGATCGGTGCGAGCGCCACTCCATTTGGTCCTGTCGCGGGACTCGGCGCCGATCTGGTCACGGTCAACCCGCTGATGGGGTCGGACGCGCTCGAGCCGTTCATCTCGACGGCGCGCGCCGCGGGCGCGCTCGACGGCCACGCGGCTGGTGTGCTCGTGCTCGTACGCACCTCGAACCCGGGAGCCGCCGACATCGAGGATCTCGAGCTGGCGGGCGGCGAGCGCGTGTGGGAGCGAATCGCGATGCTCGCGGACAAGCTGGGGAGCGGGGGCGTAGGCGCGGGAGGTCTCAGCGACGTGGGAGCGGTCGTAGGGGCCACGGCGCCAGAGCACCTGGCGCGAGCGCGCGAGCTGATGCCCAATGCCGTGTTCCTGCTGCCAGGCGTCGGTGCTCAGGGCGGCCGGGTCGAGGATCTCGCCCCGGCCTTCGCGCCCGGGCGTGCCGCCGGGCTGATCAGCGCGTCGCGCTCGCTCGCCGACGCCCATCGCAGCGCCGGGGGCGATCCAGCCGAAGCGGCTCGCGCGGAGGCCGAGCGTCTGCGCGAGCTCGCCTGGGGCCTATCGGGCTCCTAGCGACAGGTCGTCCACTCAGGTCCTCCGCCGACGAGCGCAGTGAGAGGCAACGTCCGCCGCTACCGAATTTATCCAGGTTTTCTACTTCGCCGCGGCACGTCCGCTAGCCTCTGGAGGGCGCATGGAGGACCAACCGGTCCCCGTCGCACGAGAACGCGGATGAAGAGCACAAGATGATCATCACGGTCACGCTCAACGCGGCCATCGACAAGTCGCTCTCGGTCCCCAACTTCCGCCTCGGACGTCGCCACCGTACGGTCGAGCAGCGCACGATGGCGGGCGGCAAGGGGGTCAACATCGCGCGCGCGCTGAAGGCACTCGGCCAACCAGTGATCGCCACCGGTCTGGCGGGAGGGGCGACCGGCACGCACATCGTCGAGCAGCTCACCGAGGAGGCCATCCTCAACGACTTCGTCCGCATCCGCGACGAGTCGCGCACCAACACTTCGGTGCTCGATCCCACCAACGGCGAGCAGACCGAGGTCAACGAACGCGGTCCCGCCGTCTCCGAGCAGGAGGTCGAGCTGTTCCGCGATAAGCTGCTGTATCTCGCGCGCGGAGCTGCCATCGTGGTACTCGCGGGATCGCTGCCGAGGGGCGTCTCCTCGGAGATTTACGCCGAGTTGATCCGCGAGCTGCAGAAAGTGGGCGTCACAACGGTGATCGACACCGACGGCGACCCGCTGCTGCATGCCGTCCGTGCCGAACCCGACGTCGTCTCCCCAAACATCCTCGAGGCCGAGGAGCTGGTGGGCCATGAGTTCGCCTCCGAGGAGGAACGGCTGCTCGCGGTCCGCGAGATCGTCGCGCTGGGACCGCGCGAGGCGATCATGACGATGGCCGACGGCTGTGTCGCCGACGTGCTCGTCGAAGGGAAATCATGCCTGCGCCGTGCCCAGACCGAGCCACGTGAGCCGGTTGCCAGGCGTGGCTCGGGCGACGCCTTTCTCGCCGGCTACGTAGCTGCCCGCTACGAGGGCCTATTGCCCGACCAGTGCCTTCGCTTCGGCGTCGCCTGTGGCGCCGAGTCGACCGGACGGCTCGGCGCCGGCCTGATCGACCCCAAGGAGGCTCGGCGCCTGCAGGGCGAGGTCGAGGTGGGGGCCGTGGAGCTGCCGGCCGAGGTCGGTTGAGTCGGCTCAGCCGCCGGCTACATCGCGGCGCAGCAGCACGAGATACGCCGCGAATATGGAGGGCACGGCGTACAGAGCGGATATCCACAGCGAATGGAGCACCGGCGCCCAGTCGGTTGGGGTGCGCAGCAAGCCGTGCCAGTTCTCGAACTGTTCGGTGAGCAGATAGGGCTTTATGCCTTCCAGGCCCGGTATGCCGGCGATGATGTACAGCAGGATCACGATGCCGACGGCGCCAACCACCGAGGCCGTGCTGTTGCGGGTGGTCGTGGACAGCAGCACTCCGATGCACGCCACCGCGAACAGGGGTATCAGGTAGCAGGCGTTGGCGGCGACTACGAGCAACAGCCCTTCGGAGGCCGACACCGTGCTTCCCGAGAAGGTTTTGATCGAGTTGAAGCCCCACGAGGCGATTCCGCCCACGGTTGCCACCGCGGCCGAGAGGAACACGGCGATCGTCGCGTAAGTGAGCGCTGCCAGCGCCTTGGCGATAAAGACCTGCCCGCGGTCGACCGAGCGGGTGAGGATCGTCTTCAGCGTGCCGTTGCCGTCCTCGGCCGCCACGATGTCGCCGGCGACCAGCGACGCGATCAAAGGCAGGAAGAACACCGACTCGAACAACAGCATCAGAACGGGAGTTGCCAATCCCGACTGTGTTATCTGCGCTGCGAAGATGCTGTCTCCGCCACCGTGGCGTGCATGGATGTTTTGCACCACCACGAAGATCAAAGGCAGGATCACGGCGAGTCCCAGACCCATATACGTGCGCTTCTGCGACACGAGCTTGCGCAACTCCCAGCGGTACACGGTGAGCGTCGATGGACGTCGCGCGCGGATGACCGCGGGCGCCGACATGGGCGGGGACGCGGCGACGCTGCTCATCGCGCTCCTACCAGTGACTCGGCCGGGGGCGGAGACCCGCCGTCGAGAGCCTGCGTCCCACTGGCGCCCTCGCCCTCGGTCAACCTGAAGAAGAGATCCTCGAGTGTCGCGAGCTCCGGCGTGAGCAGCAGCACGCCGATGCCCGCCCTTCCGAGTGCCGGCGACAGCTCGCCCACGTCACTCTCCTGTGCCTGGAAGCCGATCCCGTGCTCGTCCATCGTCGCTTGCTCCACGCGGGGCTGGGCACGCACGACCTCCAGGGCGCGCGCATCGTCGGTGGTGCGCAGGCGGTAGCCTGCGCCGCCCTGGCGGCGCAGGTCGGCCAGAGCACCCTCGTAGACAACTTTGCCGCTGTCCACGATCGCGACGCGATCGCACAGTTCCTGCACCTCCGGCAACTGATGGCTCGACAGGAGCACGGTGATGCTTTCGTCTGCGAGGCGACGGATGAGGGCACGCATGTCGCGCATCCCGGCTGGGTCGAGGCCCGTGGCGGGCTCGTCGAGGATCAACAGGCGCGGACGGCGCAGCAGTGCCGCGGCGATCCCCAGACGCTGGCGCATGCCGTGGGAGTAGCCGCCGACCTTGTGCTTGGCGCGGGGGGAGAGCTCGACGATCTCCAGTACCTCGTCGATGTGCCCGGATGCGTCGTTGCCGTCCAAGGCGGCCAGCAATTCCAGGTTCTTGCGGCCTGTCATGTACGGGTAGAAGCGTGGCGCCTCCACGAACCCCGCGACGCCCTGGAGTGCGCGTGCGCCCTCGCGCAAGGGGTCGCGTCCGAACAGCTCTACGCACCCCTCACTCGGTGTGATCAGGCCGAGGGCCATGCGCAAAGTGGTCGTCTTGCCCGCCCCGTTGGGGCCAAGGAAGCCATACACGTCGCCCGTCTGGACGTTCAGGTCGATGTGATCGACCGCAAGGACGTCGTCGTAGCGCTTGACCAGGCCACGAGCCTTCACCGGCTGGGCCTCGCTGTCGGTCACCTCCTAGAGACCTCGGGCGAACGCCTCGATCGATGCCGGCGTGACAGAGCCGGCGAGCAGGTAGCGCACACCCGCACGCTCGAAGCTCAGGATGGTGCCGAGCGGGGTGGGCAGCTCCGCTGCGCTCGTGCCGTTTATGTTGACCTGCGGCAGCCCTTCGAGCTGTGAGCCGGTCGATCCCTCCCCGCCCGGCTTGACGGGGCTTTCGAGTAGCGCGATCGCGCCGAGGCCCTTGCCATGGGTACTCACCTTCGGCTTTTCGCCATCCCCGGACGGGCCGGAGGTCTCAGAGCTCTGCTTGTCGGGGAGCGTCACGTCTTCGACCTTCGCGTAGGCAGGTGGCGTGAAGTCGAGCGTCGAGCTTTCGACGGGTCCGTAGGAGATTTCGGTGGCGGAGAGTTCGATCACGGGTGAGGAGCTGGTGGTGGAGTAGAGGGCGGCGCGCAGCGGCACTCCATTCGACGCGTCCCAGGACAGCTCGGTACCGCCGATCAAGCCGCCGTTTTCGCGCGGGGAGACTCGCACGGTGTAGGCGGCCTGTCCTGCCACGTCGCTCGGCGTCGCGCCGGAGATGTCGGCGTGCTTGGAGGCGTGCGCGATGGCTTCTTCGGTTTCGGCGACGCTCGGGACCTTCTGGCTCGCGGTTGTCTGTGATGAGGAGATCGCGAAGCCACCGTAAATCTGAGAGCCGGAGCTGCCGACGGGGCTCGAGAGGTCTCCGGAAGACGAGTCGCCGGAGCCTGCTCCCTGCTCGGCGCCGCCGGCTTGGGACGGCACATAGCGATAGAGCGTGTTGGTCGAAGCGTCGTAAAGAGACACGCTCTGACCGTCGTAGAGGATCTGCGTGTCGCCCTTTTCGGACTGCAATTCCAGGCGTGCATGGCCGTTTGCGCCAATCCACAGGCGCCCCGTGGCGCCCGACACGAGTGGGCTCGCGCTGAGCTGGCTCGCTTCGCCGCCAGCGCTCGCAAGGTTTGCGCCTTCCAACAGGTGGTTGGTGAACTGGATGCGCGCGCTCACGCCGCTCACCTTCGGTGCCGTCAGTGCATCGTGGACGGCGTCGGCAAGTGGCTTTGGCGGTGGCGTGGGACCCGTGCCGACCGCCAACGCCAGCGCGGTCGCACCGATCCCGACCGCGATCACGACTCCGCACAGAAGCAGCAGGCGAGAGAGGGGCAGACGGCGCAGGATGTTCACGTGGGCAAGTCCTCGATCCTCGACGAATTACGAGCCACTACCAGCGTAGCGCCGTATCTAGTGCCCTCCTAAAGACCGCTGAAGATATCTCTCATGTGGGTCGGCCTCTCGGGGAGTCCTCCGGGCTGGGTCCTGATTCATGTGGGTCGGCCTCTCGGGGAGTCCTCCGGGCCGGGTCCTGATGTATCGTGCCGACCCGATGATTTATGCCTTCGTCGCATTCTGGGTCGTGCTCGGCCTCAGCGTGTTCTTCGTCGCGATGCGCGGTGGGCCGCGCGCGGCGCGGGAGTCCCTGCACACCGAATCGAAGTTGGGACAGCGAGCGGTGGTGTTCGCCGTGGTGCTCGCGTTCGCCTTCGGGCTGGTCGTTCCCGTGCTCGTGCTCGCCGATAACGGAGCGAACAAGGCGAGCGCGGGAGTCGGCGGGGTCCATCTAAACGCCGAGGAGCAGCACGGTCGTCTGCTCTTCTCCGATTCCTGCGCGGTTTGCCACACCCTCGCCGGCGCGAATGCGGAGGGTCACGTGGGACCCAATCTCGACATCAGGCTCGGATCGGAGATACCGACCGAAGCCGGCCGCAGAGCGCTCGTCCTGAACGCGATCGCCGAAGGTCGTGCTCGTGGTCTCGGGCAGATGCCGCCGATGCTCTACGAGGGTCACGACGCCGAATCGATCGCGGACTTCGTAGCGGCCGTCGCAGGGCACTAGCCCCCTCTCGACTAGCTCCCTCGCAAAGTACGCGAGGTTGAATCTAGAGGGGTCCCGGGCCGCCGGGCGCGCTGTTAGCATCGCCGCGATGCCACGAGCTTCCGAGGCCCGTGTTTGGTGGGCCGACGTAGAGGATGTGCGCGAACGGATCGAACGCCGCAGAGCTGACGAGCGGCGAATGACGGCCGACGCCAGGACTGAAGCCGTTCCCGCGATGCGTCGCGGCGTGCGGGAAATCCGGCCCGGTCAGCGCTTGATGCTCGTCGAGCGATTCGCTCCCCCGCCGCGCGACTCGCGTCGACGCCCGCGACTTCCAGTTGCGCAACGAGTGGGTCCACGGCCGGACCGAATCGCCGCCTGGGCGGTTGTACTCGGCTTCCTGTTGGTTGCCATAGCAATGTTGAGCGCCCACTAGCGAGCGTACCGGCGGCATCCAGGTTGTGCGCTTTAGCCAGCCGTCCAAGGCGAGCGGTGGGTCCATCCATTACGCTGCGCCCTATGTCCCGAATCGAAAGCTCGATGGCGTTTCCGGGCGCCTGCGCGCGCCCGAAGCCTGCCGGCGTCAGCGCACGTGCCCTCGACACGCGCACGGACACCGTGAAACGTCAGATCACTCGCGGTCGCTTGGCAAACTCTCATCGAATCTTCGATTCGAGACGCTAGATGGCCGAGAACGAGCAGCCCAAGAGTCGCGACGACGTGAAGGCGCTTGTCGCCGAGCGTGACATCCGCTTCATTCGCTTCTGGTTCACCGACATCCTCGGTCAGCTCAAGTCCTTCTCGATCAACTCCCAGGAACTCGACGACGCCTTCGAGGCGGGCATGGGCTTCGACGGCTCCTCGATCACCGGCTTCAACGCGATCGAGGAGTCGGACATGATCGCGCTGCCCGATCCGCGCACCTTCGCCGTGCTGCCGTGGCGCCCCGAAGAGCAGGGGGTTGGGAGGATGTTCTGCGATGTGGTCACCCCCGAGCGCACGCCCTACGAGGGTGACCCTCGGCACGTGCTGCGCCGCGCGCTCGATCGCGCCCAGGCGATGGGCTTTGACACGTTCAACGTCGGTCCCGAGCTCGAGTACTTCCTGTTTCGCGACAGCAAGTCCACCGAGGTGCTCGACAAAGGCGGCTATTTCGACCTGACGACGCTCGACGCCGGCACCGACGTGCGCCGCGAGACGGTGCTCGCGCTCGAGCAGCTCGGCATCCACGTCGAGTACACCCACCACGAGGTCGGGCCCTCTCAGCACGAGATCGACATGCGCTACGCGCCGGCGCTGAAGATGGCCGACGACTGCATGACCTACCGCATCACCGTCAAGGAGTACGCGGTCAAGTACGGCTGGCACGCGACCTTCATGCCCAAGCCTCTGTTCGGCGAGAACGGCTCCGGGATGCACACCCATCAATCGCTCTTCGCCGACGGCAAGAACGCGTTCTACGACGCCGACGACCAGTACTTCCTCTCCGATGTGGGCAAGGCGTTCATCGCGGGTCAGCTCAAGCACGCGCGCGAGATCTGCTCGATCTTCGCCCAGTGGGTCAACTCCTACAAGCGGCTCGTGCCCGGCTACGAGGCGCCCGTATACGCGGCCTGGTCGCGACGCAACCGCTCGGCACTCGTGCGCGTGCCGTTGTATCACCCCGGCAAGGAGCAGGCCACGCGCATGGAGCTGCGCTGCCCCGACCCTGCCTGCAATCCCTATTTGACCTTCGCGGCGCTGTTGCAAGCGGGCCTGGAGGGCATCGAGAAGGGGTACGAGCTGCCCGACCCGATGGAGAAGAACCTCTACCATCTGACCGCCGAGGAGCGCAGACGCCTGGGGATCGAGCAACTGCCCGAGTCGCTCGGCGAGGCGATCGAGATCACCGCGGAGTCAGAGCTGATGCTGCGCACGCTTGGCGAGCACACGTTCAACCGCTACATCGAGATCAAGCGACAGGAGTGGGAGGACTACCGCGTGCAGGTTACGCAGTGGGAGCTCGACCGCTACCTGGCAATTCTGTAGCCGCGTCCGTCCAGCCGGATAGCATGCCCTGATCGTGCGTTCGCGGCTACTACCCACAACGGGCTCTTTGCTCGTACTCGCGCTCGGGGCGCTTGCCGGTTGCGGTGGCTCCTCGAGCGGCAACAACATCGCTTCGAAGAGCGCCACACAGATCGTCAGCGAAAGCAAGGCCGCTGCCGACAGTGCGAGCTCGGTTCATGTCTCGGGCTCGATCAAGACCGGCAGCACGCCCGTGACACTGGACCTGAATCTCGCGGCCGGCAAGGGCGCCCGTGGCGAAATCTCGGAGAACGGAGCAAGCTTCAAGCTGATCCTGGTTGGCGGCACGGCGTACATCAGCGGCAGTCCGGCCTTCTACCGCAGCCTCGGCGGCGCCGCCGCGGCCCAGCTGCTCGACGGCAAGTGGTTGAAGGCGTCCGCGACGACGGGCGAATTCGCCTCGTTCGGTTCGCTCGCCAATATGCGACAGCTGATAGACACGACGCTTGCCGCTCGTGGTGTGCTCGCGAAGGGCGCTACGAGCACCGTCAACGGGCAGCAGGTGATCGCCATCACCGACACCACCAAAAGCGGCACGCTCTATGTGGCGACGACCGGCAAGCCCTACCCGGTTCAGATCACCAAGGCCGGCTCGGAAAGCGGCAGGATCGCCTTCGACAGCTGGAATCAGCCGGTCACGATCACGGCACCTTCGAGTTCGGTCGATCTCGCCGAACTGAAGGCGCTGGCCGGACACTGAGGAGGGCAGTCACCGAGGGGCGTCACTGAGGGGCCGTCACTCTGGTGAGGGGGGGTAGTCGCTGAGGGGGCGTCACTGAGGCGTCGCCGAGGGAGGCGTCACTCTGTGAGGGTGGTGGTCATTGAGGGGGCGTCACTGAGGCGTTACCAAGGTGGGCGTCACTGAGGGCTTGTGCCGCTGCGGGTGGTGTTCTCAGAGGCCTCGCTGTCAGGGGCAGCACTCTCGACGATCGCCGCCCGCGGGATTGCGCAGGCGATCGGGCGGGCCGGAGCCAGGCGCCAGTGCATCGCTTGCAGCAGGTGTCCAAAGGACGTTGGGTGTCTGGGGGCGATTGTATGCAGCAGGGCGATCACGCCTGCGCTTTCGCGCTCGTAGCGCTGCTCGCCGGTCAGCTGCGCAAGCCGTAGCAGGCCGAGCGCGGCGCTGGAGCCACCGGCTGGGATCGGTGAGTCCTCGAGCTCCTTGCGTCTGGCGACCAAGGTTTCGCCGTCGGCGGCGGTCGAGAAGAAGCCGCCGCTGTCGCGATCGGCGAAGCGCTCGATCAGCACGTCGGCAAGCGTTGTCGCCTCGCTCAGCCAGCGCTCCTCGCAGGTCGCTTCGAATAGCGCGATGAACGCTTCCAAGAGGAAGGCGTAATCCTCCAGGAAGGCGTCGATCTTGGCTTTCCCTTCGCTGTAGGTTCTCAGCAGTCGACCGTCCGCCGTGCGCAAGTCGCGCAGCACGAACTCGGCACACGCCACGCCGGCATTCAGGAGTGTCTGTCCAGCGTCTTGATCGGGGGCGAGCACGCCCCTCGGGCGAACGTCGGAGCGCGTGGAGGTGACCGTGTCGAGATAAGCGCCCACCTCGGCAAGCGCCGTGATCATCAAGGCGTTCCAGCTCGTCAGGCGCTTGTCGTCGAGCCCTGGCCTGACGCGCTGTTCTCGCGTTAGAAGCAAGCGCTCGCGAATCCGCTCGCGCACTGGCGCCGGCGGCCGCGAGCCACGGTCCTCGAACACGTTCAAGCCGGGCTCCGGGAGCGCATTCCCGCTCGACCCGTCGACGAAGTTGCCCTGCTCGGTAGCTCCCAGCCAGTGGATCGCCACGCCGGCGTCCTCGCCCAGCGTCTCTTCAAGCTCGGTGGTCCTCCACACATAGAAGCGTCCCTCGATACCCTCGGAATCCGCGTCCAGAGCGCTGTAGAAGCCGCCCTCCGGACCTCTCATCTCGCGCAAGGCCCAGCACAGCGTGTCTTCGCACACCTCCAACAAAGCCTGGTCGCCAGAGAGCTGGTGGCCGTGCATGTAGGCGCGCGCGAGCAGCGCGTTGTCATAGAGCATCTTCTCGAAGTGCGGGACCGTCCAGGCCTCGTCGACCGTGTAGCGATGGAAGCCGCCACCGATCTGATCATGGATGCCGCCGCCGGCCATGCTGCGCAAGGTGTACAGCGACATCTCACGCTCTCCTCGTGCCATCAGGAACTCCAGCGCCGATGCCTGCGGGAACTTCGGTGCTCCACCGAAGCCACCGTTGAGCGCGTCGAAGGACGCTTTCAGCCGCTCCACGGCGACGTCGAGCGAGCTCTCTTCGAGCTGTCCCTCGGTGGGTCGCAACAGGGCCCCGCCGGAGAGCCGCTCACGCAGCTGCTCGCCGCTGGCCCTGATCTGCGCTCCACGCTCGCTCCACGCTTCGGACACGGCGAGCAGAACCTGGGCGAAGGAGGGCATTCCGGGACGTTCTCGAGGCGGGAAATAGGTGCCGCCGTGAAAGGGCAGGCCCTCCGGCGTGAGGAAGACGTTGAGCGGCCAGCCCCCATGTCCGGTCATGCCTTGCACCGCCTCCATGTAGAGCGCATCGACGTCCGGGCGCTCCTCGCGGTCGACCTTCACGCACACGAAGCCCTCGTTCATCAGCTGGGCGATGTGCTCGTCCTCGAAGGACTCCCGCTCCATCACATGGCACCAGTGACAGGAGGAGTAGCCGATCGACACGAGCAGCGGCACGTCACGCTCGCGCGCGCGCTCGAGTGCGGCGGCTCCCCAGGGCATCCAGTCCACGGGGTTGCTCGCGTGCTGGCGCAGATATGGGGAGCTCTCGGCGGCGAGCGCGTTTGGCATCGCTCTCAGCGTAGTCGTCTTCCCGGTCTTCTCAGCGTGAGCTGAGCAAGTGCTCGATCCCCGAGTTGGCTGCTCATTCCGGCGTCCTTGTCAGGCGGTGGTGTTCGTGTCAGGGGGGTGGTGTCGGGGTCAGGCGGTGG
>DATHNH010000158.1:0-6440 GCA_035486255.1 Solirubrobacteraceae bacterium
CGCGCACGGGTGAGTGGTTCCTGTAGGCGCTGAGCATGACGTGTGCGCAGTGCGGCGCTCGCGGCCGAGTCGCCGAGTGGCACGTGCTGCCCCAGCAGCCCGGCCGGTAGCTCGCCGGCGCCGGCCGACACCACCATTCGCCCGCGTTGTACGAGCTCGATCACGAGTAGGCGAGCATCCACGAGCGCGCGTCCGCGCTTGGAGACGAGTCCGAGGATCACGTCGAGGTCCGTCTCTGCGCCAACTGCCCGCGCGATTTGCGTGGTGGCGTTGAGCGCGGCGACGGTCCGCTGCAGCTCGTCGCGATGCTCCCTGGTGCCGGTGTAGCGGCGGGCATGGTCGATCGCGTAGCCGGCGAGCTCGGAGAGCATCGCGACGGCTTCTTCGTCGGCCTCGGTGAACTGCTCGTCGTGCTCCTTCTCGGTCAAGTAGAGATTGCCGAATGGGGCGCCACCGATCTGGATCGGGACACCGAGGAAGCTTTTCATCGGCGGGTGCCCATGGGGGAAACCGTAGGAGCGTGGGTGTTCGCTGATGTCCGTGAGGCGCAGCGCGGTCGGGTGAGCGATCAGCTCGCCGAGAACGCCTCGCCCGCGCGGCAGCGCGCCGATTCCTTCACGTTCGGACTCGTCGATGCCGATCGTCAAGAAGCGCTCGAGTTCGGTGCGCGAGGCGCCGAGTACCCCCAGAGCCGCGTACCGCGCACCTGTCAACTCGCGGGCGGAATCGAGCACCCGGTTGAGAACCACCTCGAGGTCCAGCTCGGTGAGCACACTGCGTGCGATATCGAGCACGCCCTTCGAGGTGCGGTCCATCAGCGGACCTTCACGGAAGAAGGGGCCTTGACCGCGAGCTGCGCCGGGGCAACAAATAGTCCCGATCCGAGCGTGTGGCTGAATACGATCGTCGACGGTCTGCGCAATGTCCTACGGCTGGCCACTGCCCACATCCCTATGTATTACTGCGACCCCTGAACCTACTTTCGGTACGGAGCTTAGCGCAGAATAAGCACGATTTTGCGCAAAACCAGTTGTGCGATTGGGACAAGAAGTCGGAAGACTTGACTCCAGGGTGGCCATCCGTGGAGACCGTCGGCGTCGTGATAGCCGAGTCAGAGGAGCTGCTTCCACGCCGGCGAGAAGGAGTCTTACTATCTGCTCTCGAGCGCTAGAATCGGGTCAATGTCAACCGCCAGCGCATCGGAGTGGGCCGAACACGCCCGAGCGGTGCTCGACCAGGCTGGGCATCGTAAGGGCGGCGCGCGAAACGCAATCATCGACCTGCTGGCCGAGCAGACCTGCGCGCTCAGCGCGATTGAGATCGAAGACCGGCTGCGTGAAAGCAAGCGTGGCGTGGCTCGCGCGAGCATCTATCGAATCCTCGATCTGCTTCAGGATCGGGGACTGGTAGCGCGGCTGGAGCTGGGCGACGCCATGACCCGCTACGAGCTGATCGACCCGGCGGGTGCTCACCATCATCATCTGCTGTGCGACTCCTGTGGGCGTCTGGTGCCGTTTGACGACGGGGACCTGGAGCGCTCGATCGACAGGCTCTCCCGTCGCCTGGGGTTCGATACGCACGAGCACGAGGTCATCCTCCGTGGCGACTGCTCGGCCTGCCACGCATAACCGCCAAGAATAAGACTCAGACTCAATATTATGTTATGGTTGCGCTCGCGCTCCGATCGGGGGGGGGGCGTCTTGCGAGTGCTGTCCACCATCTGGATTGAGGTCGCCGATGAAGATCGCCGCACGAAGTTCTCTGCCTCGCCTACGCTTTCTCGCTCTGCCTGTGGCGATGCTGCTGCTCGTGTTGTCGGTCGCTGGATGCGGCAGCAGTTCCTCATCCTCCTCTGGGGCAAGCTCCTCGGTCTCGGGGTCCTCGAACGCCACGGTCGCGGCGGTCGCGGCCGAGAACGAGTATGCGAACGTGCTCGAACAAATCGGCGGCAAATACGTGAAGGTCACGGCGATCGAGAGCAACCCGAACACCGATCCGCACACCTACGAGGCGAGTGCGAGCACCGCGCAGGCTGTCGCGGGTGCGAAGATGCTGATCGAAAACGGTGTGGGCTACGACACTTTCATGGGCAAGATCGAGTCGGCCGGGGGGGCGGGATCCGAGTCTTCGCGGAAGGTCATCAACGTCCAGAAGCTGCTGGGCTTGCCGGAATCGACTCCGAACCCGCACCTTTGGTACAAGCCGAGCACGATGCCGGCAGTCGCGAAGGCGATCGTCGGTGACCTCTCTGCGCTCGAGCCCGCGCACGCGGCGTACTTCCAAGCCAACGACGCGGCGTTTGAAGCCTCCCTGCGACCGTGGCTGAAAGCGCTGGCGCAGTTCAGCAAACGCTATCCGGGTTCGACGGTCGCGACGACTGAGCCGGTCGCCGACTACATGCTCGAAGCGGCTGGGATCGAGAACTTGACGCCGTTCAGTATGCAGGCGGACATAATGAACGGCACTGACCCCGCACCGCAGAACGTGAGCCTCCAGAACGGCCTGTTCTCTGGGCACAAGGTCAAGGTGTTCGTTCACAACCAGCAGGTCACGGACTCACTCACCGAATCGTTTGTGAAAGCCGCCAAGGCCGCCGGCATCCCTGTGGTCGGGGTGTACGAGACGATGCCGACACCCGGCTATGACTATCAGTCGTGGATGCTTGCCGAGGTCAAGGCTCTGGAAAAGGCGGTCTCTGAACACGTCTCAACCGAAAAACTGTGAACTCGGCGGGCGCATCGGTGAGCGAGAACATCCTCGCTGTGCAGAGTGTGGACGTGCGACTGTCCGGCCGCACAATCCTCGATCAAGTGAGCTTCGACGTTGCGCCTGGCGAGTTCACAGGGCTGATCGGATCAAACGGGGCGGGCAAGACGACCCTGTTCCGCGTGATCCTCGGCCTGCAGTCCGCGAGCGCGGGAGATGTCCTCATCGCAGGACGCTCCCGCGCGCGAGGACACCAACGAGTCGGTTTCGTCCCGCAGAAGTTCCTACTCGACCCGGACCTGCCACTAAGGGCGCGAGACCTCGTGGGTCTCGGTCTTGACGCGCATCGCCTCGGGGTGCCGCGCCCGTCCCGAGTCCGCCGTGCCCTGATCGAGGAGATGCTCGAGGCCGTTGACGCTGGACGGTTCGCCGATACCCGGGTCGGCAGGCTCTCCGGCGGAGAGCAGCAGCGAATTCTGATCGCCCACGCCCTGATCGCCCGTCCTCGCCTGCTGCTTTTGGACGAGCCATTGGCGAACCTCGACCTGCGCAGCGCACACGAGGTCGTCGCGCTGCTCGCCAAGATCACACGCGAGCAGGAGATCGCGGTACTGATCTCAGCGCACGAGATCAACCCGCTGATCGGGGTGATGGACCGCATCGTCTACCTCGCCTCCGGGCGCGCTGTGAGCGGCACGACCGATGAGGTGGTGCGCGCCGACGTGCTCAGCAAGCTCTACGGCCACCACGTCGATGTGCTGAACGTCCACGGTCGCGTGCTGATCGTCGCCGGGGCCGGCGAGGACACAGACTTGGCCGGGCACGAGGTCGCCTTCCCAGACACAGAGATCGTCTCGTGAGCCACTTCCTGACGCCTGTGTTCGCACCTGGGTTCTTTCAGAGCGAAGCGGTCCATATCGCACTCGGCGTGGGGACACTGGTAGCAATCGCGACCGGGACAGTGGGGGTATTCACGGTCATGCGAGGCCAGTCCTTCGCGGGTGAGGCATTCGGTGACATCGGCACTACCGGGGGCTCAGGAGCGTTCCTCGTCGGGGTCGGTCCGCTGTGGGGATTCGTGGTCGGCAACCTCCTCGCGGCAGCAGCTATGGAGACGATCGGCATCCAGCGCACCCGCGGGCGGGACCTCGCCACAGGGATCGTGCTCGGCGCGTCGATCGGACTCGCCGCACTATTCCTCTACCTCACCACCACCGAACAGAGCACCACAGGGGCGACCGTCACGATCCTGTTCGGCTCGGCGTTCGCGATAGCCGGCTCGACCGTGCCGCTGATACTGCTGCTAAGCCTGCTCGTGCTCGGCTTGATACTCGTGCTTTACCGCCCTCTGCTGCTCGCGACGGTGAGCCCCGAGATGGCAGCCGCACGCGGGATACCCGTCCGCACGATCGGGATTCTCTACCTGCTCGCGCTGGCGCTCGCCGCTGCGCTCGCGGCGATCACGATCGGCTCGATCCTCGGAACCGCGCTGCTCGTCGGCCCGGCCGCCAGTGCTCTACGGCTGACCAAGCGTCCGCTGATAGCGATGCTCACGGCTGCCGGGATGGGGATCGGCGCGATGTGGCTCGGGGTGGTGCTTGCTTACGACAGCTACGAATGGCCTCCCGTGGGGCACGGCTGGCCGGTGAGCTTCTTCGTCGTTACCCTCGTTCTCGTCCTCTACCTGCTCTCCGGCCTGCCCGCGCGACGGCACAGACGCGGCTCTGACGATCCTTACTCCGCGTCGCCTACACTCCACGCCGTGCCCGAGAGCCGGTAGAGAAACGCAGTCATGTTCTCGGGATTCATGGTCAACGCCTGGGAGGTCGCGAGCATCGTCGCGGTCGTGGCTGGTGTGGTCGGATTCTTCACCGTCCTGCGCGGTTCGGCGTTTGCGGCCCACGCGATCCCGAACGGGTCCTTCGCCGGCGCGGCCGGCGCGAGCCTGGTCGGGGTAAGCACGCTGCTCGGCCTCGGTGTATTCGCCCTTGCCGGAGCGCTCGGTATCGGGCTGCTCGGCCGTAGAGGACGCCACGACGTCGCCACCGCGCTCGCGCTGGTGATGATGCTGGGCCTTGGCGCGCTGTTCCTCGGCTTCAGCGAAGAGTACGCCCCAGCCGTCTACTCGCTCCTGTTCGGAGAGGTTCTCGGCATCTCGAGCAACGACGTCGCCCCAACCGCGATCCTCGGCCTGCTGTGCATCCTCGCAATCGCTGTCCTCTACCGTCCGCTGATGCTTTCCTCGATCCTGCCCGAGGTCGGAGAAGCGCACGGCGTAAGCAGGTTTCGCATGGAGATGCTGTTCCTCACCGTCCTTGCACTTGCAACGGCGATGACCGTGCCAGTCGTCGGTACGCTGCTGATCTTTAGCCTGATGATCGGCGCCCCCGCAGCCGCCCGCTCATTCACCGACAGTCCACCCGTCGCGATGGCACTCTCGGTCGTCTTCGCGCTGCTCATCGTATGGATCGCGATCGCCGCCTCCTACGAAACCAACTACCCAATCGGGTTCTTCGTCGGCACCGGCAGCGCGGTCTCCTACACGCTCGGCCGCGGATGGGCCGCATGGCGAGCACGCCGCGAACCAGTTGCACACGACATACGCCCTGAGCCCGGCTAGCACCGAAGCGCAGGAGCCGCAAGCACCGGATCGAACTTTCAGGGATGGCCTCCTCTGATCTGGATCTGCTGGACCCAGACGAATTACTTCTCTGACTACGACCGTCGCGCGCAACAGCGACGCGAACGACGCACGCGTCCATGGTCTCGGGCCTACGACCCAGGCCACGGTCACGAGATCGTTTATCGCCTCCTGTGGCGGTCCCAGCGCCACACAATGCCGTGAACTCGACATAACCGTAGGCGGACAACACTCGACGATGCTGGTCGGTCCTGTGAGCACAGCGCCGGCGATCACCCCCGGCACCCCGATCTTTGTCAGCCCCGTCCCGCTCCTAAAGACGGATCCGAGCGCTTTGAGCACCTTGAGCGCATACGATCGTTGGTGAGCGCGATTCGCGATGCCGAGCCCGATGTCCCATATACGGTCGGTCTCTGTGATTACGAGGCTCTGTGGACCGCGGTGAACGCCGCGTTGTTTATTCAGGAAATCGAGCTACAGAAGATGTCTGAGTACTTCAGGCCGACGATCGTGCAATTCGTTGCCACCGAACAGCTACAAGCGCTTGCTGACTTCAGTGAGGTAGTTGACAAGGTCGTAGATTGGGCACCGGAGCGCTGAATCTGGGTCTGTGTTCGGTTTGGCGATGTGTGCTGCGCCTTATCGGCCGGCGTGCGCTTGCGGTCGGAAACAGGCGTGCGGTTGAAGGATGAGTAGAAGCCTGGGTTTCGTCCGCACGGTCGTTTGCTCGGCACCGGGGGCGTGACTGCATTGACGGAAAGCGCAACGCAGACATGAGTCCTATCGGGTCAGAGTCTCGCGGAGGCGCCGCCGTGCCATATGCCGGCGTGCGATTTGTGGCAGGCTCTCCGACCGTGCGCGAAGCTGTGATCTGCGAGCCGTTGAGAACAGCCGTCGGCGGTTTCGGCGGCGTTTTCCGCGACGTGCCGCCCGCAGAGCTGGCCGCGACGGTCATCCGGGGGCTTCTCCGGCGGACATCGCTGCCGCCCTTGGAGATCGACGATGTGATCCTCGGCCAGTGTTATCCGAATGGCGAGGCGCCGGCGATCGGTCGGGTGGCCGCGCTCGACGCGGGCCTGCCGATCGAGGTGCC